>JALHUQ010000117.1 GCA_022866645.1 Woeseiaceae bacterium
GAGGCAGCGGTATTTTGCTTCCTGCCTGACATCACCGGATGAGCCGGATGGCAAATACAGGGACACCACACTGATCCCGCCTAACTGCACTTCAAGGTAACGCCCTTCATTGTCGAATTCCGGGTCGCCGTAACCGCGTATCACCCGGGTTGGTTTATGGCGCGTGTAAATCGCCGTTCCGCTATAGCCCTTTTTCTCGGCATCTTCGTAATAACAGTGATAGTCACGCGGCGAAAAAATCGCATCGCTCAGTTGATCGGCCTGCGCTTTGGTTTCCTGAATGCAAACCACATCGGCATTCTGTTTGGCCATCCAATCGAAAAAACCCTTGCGAGCCGCCGACCGGATGCCGTTGGCATTGAGACTGATAACGCGAAACAAACTACCACTCCTGTGTCATACTCCGATCCGAATTTGAACCGACCGCGGTCATCATACAGTAGCGCCCGGGAAGGCCAAGGACAGACAAGCAAGATGCGAGGATACAAGCGAGAGTTCATCGAACTGGCACTCGAACTCGGCGTACTTCAGTTCGGCGAATTTACCCTCAAGTCCGGCCGGGTCAGCCCGTATTTTTTTAACGCCGGCCTCTTCAGCACCGGCTACGCGGCCGCAAAACTCGGTCGATTTTATGCAGACGCCATCGCTGAATCCGACATCCGTTTCGACATGCTGTTCGGGCCCGCTTACAAGGGCATTCCTCTGGCGACGCTCGCGGCGGCCTCTCTGGCCGAGCAACACGACATTGACGTCCCGTACTCATTTAACCGAAAGGAAGCCAAGGCGCATGGCGAGGGCGGTAGTGTCGTCGGCGCACAGTTGTCCGGGCGAGTGCTGATTGTCGACGACGTCATCACCGCCGGCACGGCCGTTCGCGAGGCGTATCAAATCATTTCCTCGGCCGGCGCCGAAGTGGCCGGCCTCGTTATTTCCCTTGATCGACAGGAGCGCGGCACGGGGCCGTATTCTGCGGTTCAGGAGTTGAAGCAATCGCTGGGAATTCCAGTGATCAGCATCGTCCAGCTCGACGATTTGATAGACATACTTGAAGAATCAA
This sequence comes from Woeseiaceae bacterium, assembly GCA_022866645.1. Taxonomy (GTDB): domain Bacteria; phylum Pseudomonadota; class Gammaproteobacteria; order Steroidobacterales; family Woeseiaceae; genus UBA1847. Next base: position 1,058 of record JALHUQ010000117.1, read on the forward strand.
GCGAGTACGAAGCGTTCCTTGAACCCGTACTTAGCTATCGCAAGCAATACGGTGTAATCGCTTAAGTACTTGAATTATTGGGTTTTGAGACCCGTTTACAGAATCGCGGCAAGACACTAAGCTGCAATAACGAGAACCAGTCCCCATTTCGGGGCGAGACATGGTGGCATATTCAGCCTATGAGAAAATTATTCTACATCGGTGTATTGGCGTTTTTGGCGCCCTTCGTCGTTCAGGCGGACGAAACCAAATATTATCGGTGGGTCGATGCCGAGGGCAATGTTCACTACGGCGACAGCATTCCAGCTGAATACGCCGAATACCCGAAGCAGGTACTGAATGACCACGGCATCACCGTTGACAGTCTCGCGGGCAAGAAATCCGAAGAAGAGCTCGAGGCCGAGAATCGAGCCAAAGAGGTTCGGGTAGCTCAGGAACTACAACAACGTGCAGATCAGGCCTTACTCGCAACTTACCTGTCGGTCGAAGAAATCCTGATGCATCGCGACCGTCGGGTAGAGCTATTCCAGGCACAATCACGAGTGACCGAGTTGTATCTCAGCAACCTCAGCCGCAGGTTAGAGGTGCTGCGCGCAGAGGCCGCAAACTACCAGCCTTACAGCGAAAACTCCGAGGCGCCGATGATCCCTCGGGAACTGGCCGACGATTTACGGGAAACCAAAGAGACGATCGAGCGCCACCAAACGAATTTGAAGAAATTCCGGGCTGACGAGCAACAAATTATCACTCGTTTTGCCGGCGATATTTCGCGCTTTAAAATCCTCAAGGGCATCGAAGAAAACTAACCTCAGTCTTTGCCCGAGTGACCGAATCCTCCGGCGCCTCTATCACTGACATCAAACTCTTCAACGACCCTGAGCTCAACCTGCAACACGGGCACGAAAACCATTTGTGCGATTCTTTCGCCGGGCTGCACTTCGTAGCTCGTCGCGCTGCGATTCCAGCAGGAAATAAATACCTGGCCCTGATAGTCCGAATCAATCAGCCCCGTCAGGTTACCCAGCACCAGGCCATGTTTGTGACCGAGACCGGAGCGTGGCAACAAGACGGCAGCCACCGACGGATCCGATACATGAATCGCCAGTCCGGTCGGAACCAGCACGGTCTCGCCGGGGGATACCGTCAGCGGCTCGTCTATGCAGGCACGCATATCCATACCCGCAGACCCACCGGTAGCGTAGTGAGGCAAAGGAATCGAGTTCCCGATCCGTGGATCGAGTATTTTCAGTTCTATGGATCGCAAGGCTTGGGTCCTTCAGTCGATGTTTGATCTGACCGTTAATCCGGGTTGGGTTTCAGAACCGCGGGCAGCATAAAAATGTTTGGCTGCAAGCTCAATCAAATGACGAGCAAGGTCGACCTTTGAAGAATTTGGAAAACTCCGCTCGCCTCCGCGCCACAACACGGTCGCCGCATTATCGTCGCGGTCAAACCCACAGTCCTTTCCAACACGATTCGCCACAATCATGTCGAGCTTCTTCTTTTCGAGTTTTCCGCGGGCATAGTCGATGACGTTTTCTGTTTCCGCTGCAAATCCAACCGTAAACGGCGCGCCGTCAAGAGCGGCGACCGACGCAAGAATATCCGGACAACGCACCAGATGCAGGTTCATTGCTTCATCATTCTTTTTTATTTTTTGATCGGCGAGATTCGCTGGCCGGTAGTCGGCGACTGCGGCAGCAGCGATGAATATATCGGCATCGGTGATTGCGTCATGCGTGGCTGTGTACATGTCCTCTGCCGACTCAACATTAACGATGTCTACGCCCGGAGGTGCCGAAATACTGACCGGGCCGCTGATCAGCACCACATCGGCACCTTGCGCGGCAGCGGCGCTGGCAATCGCATAGCCCATTTTTCCTGAGCTGCGGTTCGTGATGTAGCGGACCGGGTCTATCGCCTCACGAGTCGGGCCGGCCGTTACGACGACTTTTCGTCCTTCCAGCAGTCCCTTGCCTTTTGCCCCGGTGATACTGAAGACCGTCGCCGCGATGGCATCCGGCTCGAGCATGCGCCCGGCCCCGGTTTCGCCGCAGGCCTGTGAGCCTATCCCCGGACCGAGTATGTGGATGCCGCGCTCTTCCAGTACCTGGCGGTTCGCTTGTGTCGCCGGATTACTCCACATGACGTGGTTCATTGCGGGCGCAAGCGCGATCGGCGCTTCCGTAGCCAAACATATCGTGCTCAGGAGGTCCGGCGCTCCTCCGCTGACAATTCGGGCCATGACTTCAGCCGTTGCCGGCGCGATCAGGACGACATCGGCCCATCGGGCCAGCTCAATGTGGCTCATCGCCGCCTCAGCCTCTTTGTCCCACAAATTGGACCGTATCGGTCGACCCGAAACCGCCTGCAATGCCGTCTCAGTTACAAACTCCCCCGCCGAGGCCGTCATGACGATCTGAACCTCGGCCCCACGCTCACGCAGGCGACGGACCAGGTCGGGCGCTTTGTAGGCGGCAATGCCGCCGGTGATTCCGAGCACAACATTCATTGCGCAAGCTTAGCCCGCGGATGACGGCGAATTCCAGTGAATCCGGGCATCTGCAGCAGATTGATTCGTTGTATCGACATAGCGTTCGACAGCAGCATCGATCAATGAAAAACCGCAGGAACGGAGAAATTACCGATGTCGAACTGCTGGCGGCTGTAATCAGCGTCAATGCGCCGGGTCAGGCGGCCGCGACTCAGTTACTGCATCGCTTCGGCGGCCTTAGGTCGCTTTTGCATGCCAGCAACGCTGATCTTCTGGATTGCGATGGTATCGGTCACGCTCGTCTCGCGGCCTTGCGAGCGATTCCTGAGCTCGCACGTCGCTATTTCGAGGAGTCTCTACCTTGCGGCGAGACGATTCGCAGCCCGGCCGATACGGAGCTCTTTCTAAAGGCGCGTATGCAACACCTTGACCACGAACTCTTCTGCTGCCTGTATCTCGATAACCGCCATCGTGTGCTCCGATTTGACGAGTTGTTTCGCGGCACCATCGATGGAACGTCAGTTTATCCCCGCGAAGTCGTAAAAGAGGCGCTTAGCGTGAATGCGGCAGCCGTCATTCTTGCCCACAATCACCCATCGGGCGTCGCAGAACCGAGCCAGGCCGACGAACGCATCACCCGACGATTAAAATCCGCCCTTGAACTGGTCGACATTCGCCTGCTCGATCACTTGATCGTTGGTGAGGGAAAAGCGACGTCGCTGGCCAGCCGCGGTCTGCTGTAATGGGCCCGTTCAAGGGTGCGAAAGAGCCCCTGTAGTGCGGCCTGGACGCTTGTATTGCACCGATGACGCTGGTATAAAGTCACGCTCTCTGCCCGCAACTCGCAGGCAACTTTTAGTAAAATCAGAGACTTACCCATGTCCAGAGTATGCCAAGTGACGGGGAAACGGCCGCAAACGGGCAATAACGTTTCTCACGCACACAATAAAACGCGTCGTCGCTTTCTGCCGAACCTCCAGAGCAAGCGCTTTTGGTTCGAAGCCGAGAATCGTTTCGTACGCCTGCGTATTTCGCACACAGGCCTCAAGAATATTGACAAGCACGGTATCGAGAAGGTCGTTGCCGACCTGAGAGCCGCCGGTCAAAAAGTTTAGCCACCGGAGAATAGAGCCATGCGTGACAAAATCAAACTCGTCTCCAGCGCCGGATCCGGCCACTACTACACAGTGACGAAAAACAAAAAGCTTCATCCTGAAAAGATGGAGACCAAAAAGTACGATCCAACGATTCGCAAGCACGTCATTTATAAAGAAGCGAAAATCAAATAGCTTGAGACCCGACTCTCCTCCCCCGGACGTCGGACAATCTCGCTACGAAAAGCCCGGTTTCGCCGGGTTTTTTTTGCGCCGACAATCAGGTTGTTTCCATCGCCAACAAGGTCACAATAAGGGATGCCTGAATTGCCTGAAGTTGAAACCAGCCGCCGCGGCATCGAGCCACATATCGTCGATACGCGCGTCACCCGCGTCATTATTCGCAATCGCCGACTGCGCTGGCCGGTCCCGAAAACGGTTGATCGAAACCTGCCGGGAAGTTCCATAAGCTCGGTTACCCGCCGCGCCAAGTATCTGTTAATCAATACCAGCAACGGAACGGCTATTCTGCATCTTGGTATGTCCGGTAGTGTCTTTGTCGTAAATCACGACACACCTGCTGGAGTGCATGATCATGTCGATATCGATTTCGACTCCGGCAAGACATTGCGGTTTCGCGATCCGCGTCGTTTCGGGTCCTTGCACTGGAGTAAAACACCGCTGCAGCACAAGCTGCTGATATCACTCGGGCCCGAACCGCTCGACGATGAGTTTGACGCCCGGTATTTATGGGAACAAGCGCGTGGCCGACGAGTGAGCATCAAGCAGTTCATCATGGATGCTCATATTGTTGTTGGCGTTGGCAACATCTATGCGAGCGAAGCCTTATACAGGGCGGGCATCAACCCACGCCGCGCCGCGGGCCGCGTTGCCTTGCAGCGCTACGACACACTGGTCACTGCTATCAAGGAGGTCCTGTCGAGTGCGATTAAAGCCGGTGGCACGACTTTACGAGATTTTTATGGCGGCGATGGAGAGGCTGGTTACTTTCAGCAAAAGCTCGAAGCCTACGGTCGGGAGGGCGAGCCTTGCAGGCAATGCGATACGCCGATAAGCGCTATCGTGCAGGGGCAACGGTCGACCTTCTATTGCAGAAAGTGCCAGACCTGATCAGGTGCGGCCGCAACGCTCAAGTAGCGCCAGCTTGACCTTTGGCGATACGAACTCGGTAACATCGCCGCCAAGCGAGGCGACTTCCCGCACCAGTGTTGACGATATGAACGAGTACTTGTCCGTGGGTGTCAGGAAAACAGTTTCCACTTCATTCGTTAAATGTCGGTTCATGTTCGCAAGCTGAAACTCGTATTCGAAATCGGATACGGCACGCAACCCCCGAACTATCACTGCCAGCCCGTTCTCACGCGCGAAGTCGACCGTCAGGCCCTCGTATCCCTTGACTTCGATATTGTCGAGATCGATTAACGCTCCTTGCGCGAGTTCCACTCGTTCAGTGAAAGTAAACATCGGCGCTTTGCTGCCGGTGTTTGCTGCGACGGCGACCACCACTCTATCGTAGAGGCGTGCCGCACGACGTACGAGATCCTCATGACCTAAGGTGATCGGATCAAACGTACCTGGATACATCGCAGAAACTGTCATGTGACTCGACTCCCCCTCAGACCTCTGTTGTCGCAAGCATATAGCGAACATTGCCGGCGGTTCTATTCTTCAACATTTGCCAACCTTCCGGCAAACACACTTGCGGCTGTTTCTTGTCCGTCTCTATGTAAATTCTGGCGCCGGCGGCCAACCAACGCCGTTCGACCAATAGTCTACACAATTCATCGTGCAGAACCTCCGCAAAGGGCGGGTCAAGGAAGACGATATCGAATAGCTCTACATTTGACCCACCGAGGTACTGACGTGCATCGAGGTTGCGAACCTCGGCGCCCGTCGTCTCCAGCGACGCAATATTGGCCATAAGGGCCTTCGTCGCAAGCGGCGAGCGCTCAACAAGTACCGCTCGCGATGCTCCTCTCGACAAGGCCTCAAGGCCAAGGGCACCCGTGCCGGCACACAAATCCAGACATCGAGCGCCGCGGATCCGGGGCGCCAGCCAGTTAAACAAGGTTTCACGGATGCGCTCCGACGTTGGCCTTAGTCCGGGCACGTCGGCAATCTGCAAAAGACGACTGCGCCAGATTCCCGCTACAATGCGTAGCTGTCCCGCCGGGGATTTTTTCTTGCCTGTTGTTTTCTTAGCGGCCAACGCCGTTACCGAATAAAGATGCCTGTGAAGAACGTATAGCGATGTTTGGAAAAAAAGAAAAGCCCGAAAAGCGCGAAGGCTTCGTCCGGCGCCTCCGTGCTCGTATCAATCGTGGCAACAGCTGGCTCACCTATGATCTCGCCAATTTGGTTCCGGGCGGCACAATCGACGAAGGCGTCCTCGAGGAGCTTGAGGCCTTGCTCGTGATGGCTGACGTCGGAGTCCAGACGACGGAGCTGATTATTGAAGACCTCCGTCGAAGTCTCGCCCGCAACGAACTCAAGGACCTGCAGGCTTTGCATGCCGGTCTTGAGCGTTCACTACTGGGCATCCTGGCTCCCGCCGAAAAGCCTCTGACGATAGAGAAGACAGACGGACCGTTCGTCATTTTCATGATCGGCGTCAATGGCGCTGGCAAGACGACGACTATCGGCAAGCTGGCCCACCGACTTCAGAATGAGGGTTACTCGGTCATGCTCGCGGCGGGCGACACGTTTCGGGCAGCGGCGGTCGAACAGCTGCAGGCATGGGGTGAGCGCAACAACGTCCCAGTGATTGCGCAACAATCAGGTGCCGATCCGGCTGCCGTCATATTTGATGCCTGGCAAGCGGCAGAAGCCCGCAACATCGACGTACTGCTGGTGGATACGGCGGGGCGCTTGCAAAATCAATCGGGATTGATGGACGAGTTGGCCAAAATGAAGCGCGTCGTCGGTCGCCACGATGCCACCGCGCCTCACGAAATCATGCTGGTACTGGATGCCAGCCAGGGGCAGAACGCGCTCGTTCAGGCGGAAAAGTTTCATGAGGCGCTGGGCATAACCGGTATTACCGTAACGAAGTTGGATGGGAGTGCGAAGGGTGGCATTCTGTTCGCTATTGCGAATCGCCTGCAAGTACCGGTTCGTTTTATTGGCATCGGTGAGGCGCTGGATGACATGCAAACTTTTCGAGCTCGGGAATTTGTTAGTGCAATACTGTCGTCCGGCAACAAGGACAAGAATCAGTGATTAAGCTCGACAATGTAACGAAGCGGTTTCCCGGTGGCCATGAGGCCCTCTCAGGACTCAGCCTGACTATCGACAAAGGTGAAATGGTTTTCGTCACCGGCCATTCGGGAGCAGGCAAGAGCACGCTGCTACGGCTAATCGCATTGATCGAGCGGCCGACGAGTGGCGAAGTCATCGTCGACAAGCAAAACACCCGACGCGTAAAGCGCCGCAAGATACCGGCCTACCGCCGCCAGATTGGCATGGTATTTCAGGATCACATGTTGCTGTATGACCGCCCGGTATTCGACAACGTCGCTTTGCCACTGATCATCGCTGGCGTTAGTCATCGCGATGCGGGTCGCCGTGTCAGAGCTGCTCTCGATCAGCTGGGTCTGTTGCACAAGGAAAAACGAAATCCGCAGACACTGTCCGCGGGCGAACAGCAGCGCGTGGGAATTGCCCGCGCGATTGTGACGCGACCAAAACTCCTGATTGCTGATGAACCCACCGGCAATCTCGACCCCGATCTGTCGCTCGAGGTGATGAGAATTTTTCGGCGCTTCAACGAAGTCGGTGTAACACTTTTGATTGCAAGCCACGACATTACATTGATCGATCGCCTGGGTTGCCGTCGCATTGCTCTTGAAGACGGTCGTTTGCAGCAGGAGGTCGATCCATGGCTGTAACGCGAAACGCAGACGCCGTATCGCCTGTTCGCTCCTCGGGCGCGTTTTCTATCTGGCTGACTCGTCACGCCAGCACCTCGGTGGCCGCATTGGGACGCCTGTTCCGACAACCGTTCGCGAGCTTGATGATCGTCCTCGTCATCGCCGTGACGCTTGCTCTTCCTGCGGCAATCAATGTCGTCGTAAAGAACATTCAGTCCGTAAGCGGCAGCTGGAGTAATGCGCTGGATTTTTCCGTTTACCTGAGGACGGGTATTTCGGTCGGCGAAGCCCAAGGGCTGGCCGGTCTGATCGGACAACGTGCTGACATCGAGTCCGTCAAGCTCATCACCGCCGACGCCGCGCTCGCCGAGTTCAAGCAGCAGTCGGGGTTTGGAACGGCACTCGACCAACTCGGTGAAAACCCCTTACCGCATGCCCTCGTCGTGCGCCCAAACCCGGGTAATACCGGTGCATCGCTGATCTTGCTGCAGGAAGAAATCGGCAACCTGCCGGAGGTGGATCTGGTGCAGGTTGATACCGAGTGGGTGCAACGATTTCACGCGATTCTCGATATCGTGCGTCAGGCCATCGCCATCGGCTCAGCTTTGCTCGGCATTGCCATCGTCGTGATCATCGGTAACACCATTCGTCTCGACATCGAGAATCGTCGCGATGAAATAGAGGTCACCAAGCTCATAGGCGCGAGCAATGCGTTTGTTCGCAGGCCATTCCTGTGGACCGGGTTTTGGTACGGCCTGATCGGCGGCACGTTCGCGTTGCTGCTGGTGCAATACGGGCTGTATCTGCTGAAGGAGCCTGTGTCTCGCCTCGCTGGCCTGTATCAGGGCAATATCACCGTCGTCACACTCGGCGCGACCGAAAGTCTGGCAATCGTCGGCGTTGCCGTTTTCCTTGGCCTGTTCGCATCCTGGACTACAGCCGCTCGTCATATGCGACGTATAGAGCCGCGTTAATTAGACATAACGCGGAGCTTCCGATCGGCTAAATAACTGGTTTGTATAAGAATATTTCCAAACATTGTCGGGAACCTATGCCAGCTGTTAGCACTCCAACCCAACGAGTGCTAATATCGCGCTCAACTAACGGAGGTACTACATGACAACCGCTGTTGCGAAATTCAACTACGATCTGGCGCTGGCAGGACCGGTAGGCAGTCTTGATGGCTACATCCAGGCGGTCGGCAGCATTCCTGTACTGAGCAAGGAAGACGAACAGGCGCTGGCACGTCGCTTACGCGACAACGAAGACCTTGATGCCGCCCGCGACCTCGTTATGTCGCACCTGCGCTTTGTCATACACATTGCCAAGGGCTATACGGGCTACGGCCTGCCACTGAACGATCTGATTCAGGAAGGTAATGTAGGACTCATGAAAGCGGTCAAACGCTTCGATCCGGATTACGATGTTCGCCTGGTGTCGTTCGCTGTTCACTGGATACGCGCTGAGATCCACGAGTTTGTACTCAAGAACTGGCGCATCGTGAAAGTCGCGACCACCAAAGCGCAGCGCAAGCTGTTTTTCAATCTTCGCAGGAAGAAAAAGACGCTTTCGTGGCTGACCGACGCGGAGACTAAAGCCGTCGCCAAGGACCTTGGTGTGCATGCGACAGAAGTAACGGAAATGGAAAAACGTCTGCATTCACGGGACGCTATCTTTGATCCGACACCCGACGCTGATGACGATCATAATTTCACACCAGCGGCTTACCTGCCGAGCCCCGATGCGGATCCGGCGATATTGGTTGAAACCGCTGACTGGAACGACGATGCATCGACCCGCATGACAGCCGCACTGGATGTTCTTGACGAGCGCAGTCGCCGAATTCTCGAAGAACGCTGGCTCACAGAGAACAAGATGACATTGCATGAGTTAGCCGCCGAATACGGTGTGTCCGCCGAGCGCGTCCGCCAGTTGGAGGCCAATGCTATAAAGAAGCTTCGGACTGCAATGGCCGTGTAGTCTGGCTGCAAGGTATTGAGAATGGCCGCTCATTGAGCGGCCTTTTTTGTGGGCCGATATCAGCTGTCCTGAGCACCCGTAAAGAACTGGATCAGGTTGCCCTTTGCGCCAGCTATTTCAGGAACTCTGGTGAGCTACTCGAACATGCGCGTGCGGTAACGCACATACCCGCCATCCTCAACACCGTGCGGATCACGGTGTGTCCAGTGAACCAGCCCGCCCAATTCGTTCCATTCGTACATGCCACGCACACGAACCCGGTCGCCCATGCCGAGGGGAACGCGCTCCGCAAGATCGATATTGTGCGCGATCAACAGCGTGCGCCGGTTGGTGATTTCAATGATGAATCGCTGGTGCCGGGAGCCGTCGTTGTCATCCGATATCAGGCGCCTCACGAAGCCTGTGACCTCGATCCAGCTACCATCGTCGCCTTTTATGTCGGGTTCGCTCATCTGTGCCCTTGTTTTTGTTGTTGGGCAGACACCCGCCAGAGTGCCACAAAAAACGCGGCGAACCATCCCTGGTCGCCGCGTCCGGTTCTTTGTTGTGAGATTCCTAGCCTTTCGTGACCGGCACCATCGTGATTTCGACACGACGATTCGCCTGACGACCCTCAGCTGAGCTGTTGTCTGCAACTGGGCGGGCCTCGCCCATGCCGAGCGTTATGAGGCGTTGCTCGATCACGCCCTGGCCGCGCAGATAAGACGATACGGCCGTTGCACGACGCTCGGACAAACTCTGGTTGTACGAGTCACTACCCGTGCTGTCGGTGTGGCCAGCCACTTCAACAACTGTTTGCTCGTATTCGGCGAGAACTTTGCCCACTGAGTTGAGCACGCTGAAGAAAGCAGGGCTCAGGTCCGAGCTGTCTGTTGCGAAAGTGACGCTGTCTGGCATGTTTAGCGTGATGTTGTCGCCATTGCGCACAACGCTCACACCGGTGCCCTCGAGCTCGGCACGCAATTCCGCTTCCTGTTTATCCTGATAGTTGCCAATCGCGCCGCCGGCCAGTGCACCGATACCCGCACCGATCAGAGCATGCTGGCGTCGTTCAACGGCATCATCACCAGAGATCAGGCCGGCCACAACGCCAGCTGCTGCGCCAATCAGGGCGCCCTTCGTCGCCGAACTCGTTTTCTCTTCGCGCGTGTAAGCATCAAGCGTTGTACAACCGCTCATAAAAACCGTTACTACGGTCAGTGCGATAACAATTTTCTGAGATCTGATATTCATGATCCTTCCTCGGGTTTGGGTATTTATAAGCGCATTGTATCCTTCGGCTACCTGAACGGAGACTTAATTGATGCGCTTTTGCCCGGAAAATTCTGACAATTTGCCGGTATTGAGGACTGCATCACACGTCGCCCTATCGGCGTGTAGAATAACAGCACCGCCCGGCGAGTATCGATCGTGACTGACATAGAAGACTGGCTGACTCGCTACGAGCAAAACCACCAACTTTTGAGCAAGCCCGTCGCACATTGGATCGCCGTGCCGATGTTTGTGGTCGGAATAAGCGGCCTGCTATGGGCGCTGCCCGTTCCCACTGAATTTCAGGAAATTTCACCGTTACTCAACTGGGGCAGCACCTTCCTGATGGTAACGGCCATCTATTACTTCATTATTTCCCTGTCGCTCGCGATCGGACTGCTGCCCTGGCTACTTGGGCTCGCTTCCATCCAGTTATGGCTGACGAATTCCGGCCTTCCGGCTATCCCTTTATCCACCGGACTGGTGGTCGCCGCAGTTTCCGGCCTGATACTGGGCCGTAACGGCTCCTTGCGCTTTGTGGTGCAGGACCTGCAGCTTGTCATGATCGGCCCCGCCTGGCTTTTGTCGCTCGTTTACAGGCGTTTCGGAATACCCATCTAGTCGTATAGAATCGACGCCCCTAACCCTATCGCAAACTCAGGAATACGCCCGTGAGCAGCAAACTCGATCCCATGGATCTCTATGACGTCCGCTCGGAATTAACCGAAGATGAAATCATGGTCAAAGACACCGTTGGCCGTTTTGTCGATGACAAAGTCATTCCCTTGATGCGCGAAGCTTTCGAAAAGCACGAGTTCCCTCGCCACCTGATTGCTGAAGTCGCCGATTTAGGCTTGCTCGGCAGCTCGATAGACGGCTACGACTGCGCCGGATTGAACAGCGTCAGTTATGGATTGATCTGTCAGGAGCTCGAGCGCGGCGACAGCGGTCTGCGCAGTTTCGTCTCGGTGCAAAGCAGCCTCGTGATGTTCCCGATTCACGCTTATGGATCGGAAGAACAAAAACAACGCTGGTTGCCGGCCATGGCTCGCGGCGAGGCTATTGGTTGCTTCGGCCTGACCGAACCGCAAGGTGGATCGGATCCGAGCAACTTGAAGACGCATGCAAAGCGGGATGGCAAGGACTGGATTCTGAACGGTTCGAAAATGTGGATCACCAATGCCACGATCGCTGACGCGGCTGTCGTGTGGGCAAAAACCGATGAAGGAGTGAAGGGTTTCATCGTTGAGAAAGACATGCCCGGCTACGACACACAGGAAATCGAAAACAAGTTTTCACTACGCGCCTCGGTAACCGGTGCTCAGTTCTTCAATAATGTTCGCCTACCCGAAGCCAGTGTATTACCCGGCGTGTCCAGCTGGAAGGGGCCGCTGAGCTGTCTCACCCAAGCACGTTACGGCATTACCTGGGGTGTCATCGGCGCTGCTCAGGCTTGCCTGAACGAAGTCCTTAACTACACACAGGACCGTATTCTGTTCGGCCGACCGCTTGCCAATACACAGGCGATCCAGATACGTCTCGCCAATATGAGCCGGCAAATTACGACGGCCCAGTTACTCTCATTGCGGCTCGGACGCATCAAGGACAAAGGCGAACTCAGCCCCACACAGGTCTCACTGGCGAAGTGGAACAACTGCAGAGCCGCCCTCGACATCGCTCGCGACGCACGCGACATTCTCGGCGGCGCCGGTATCAGCGCCGAGTACGTTCCAATCCGTCACATGCTCAATCTCGAAAGTGTTATTACTTACGAAGGTACCGAGACAGTGCATCAGCTGGTGGTTGGCAAGGAACTCACGGGAGTCAATGCTTTTTGATGATGCAGGTTTGAATTCCGCTCGCCTGCCAAACAACCGGGATATGTGGCGCATCGCAGCGCCGATGATACTTTCGAACATATCGGTACCGCTGCTCGGTATGGTCGATACCGGCGTTACCGGTCACCTCGACAATCCTGCCTACCTGGGTGCTGTCGCCATTGGCGCGACGATATTCACGTTCATTTATATGGGCATGAATTTTCTGCGCATGGGAACCACGGGAATCGCCGCACAAAGTTTTGGCGCCGATGACAATGATGGTTTGCGTGCGTCGCTGGGGCAGGCGCTCATCGTGGGTTTCATCATTGCTATGGCATTGATCGCGTTGCATGTTCCGATCGGCCGACTTGCTCTCGAATTACTGGGCGGCAATGCTGAAACACGAACGTCAGCCGCAGAATATTTCTCGATCCGTATCTGGAGTGCGCCGGGAACATTGGCGAACTTCGCGTTAGTCGGTTGGTTTATCGGCCTGCAAAATGCACGCATTCCTCTGCTGATATTCCTGACCATCAATCTGACCAACATCGCTCTCGACTTGCTGTTTGTGGTCGTATTCGGAATGAAGGTCGACGGAGTCGCGTTGGCATCGGTCATCGCTGAATATTCGGGCTTTTTGGTCGGCGCCGCCTTCGCAATTTCGGCGTTGAAAAAACGTGCCGGCCACTGGCCGTTGGCGCGCCTGACCAACATTGCTGAGTACAGGGCGTTCTTCTCGGTCAACGCCAACCTCTTTGTTCGAACCATGGCGCTCATGTTTACTTTGGCTTTTGTCACCGCGCAAAGTGCTCGCCTGGGCGGCCTGATCTTGGCCGCCAACGCGGTGCTATTGAATTTCCAGCATTTGACGTCTTTCGGTCTCGATGGATTGGCGCATGCCGCTGAAGCCCTGGTCGGAAAGGCAATCGGCCAGAATCGGCGCGATGCCTTTGAGCATTCCGTAAAATTGACTCTCAAGTGGTCTTTGATTTTCGCGCTTGGATTCACGGTGTTCTACGCACTCGCCGGACCGCTAATCATAGCGATACTTACTGACCTGCCCGACGTACGCGAAACTGCGATTCGTTATTTGCCCTGGATGATTGCCTCACCGCTCGTCTCTGTCTGGTGTTTTCTGTATGACGGCGTGTACGTCGGCGCGACGCGCGCCAGAGAGATGCGCAATATCATGGTGTTCTCGACACTATTCGTGTTCTTGCCCGCCTGGTATTTACTGACTCCTTTGGGCAACCACGGCTTATGGCTGGCCTTCCTGCTATTTATGGCCAGTCGCGGAATAGGCATGCACTTCATCTACCGAAGTAAGATATTGGGCGCCTAACGAGCGTCAGCAATTCTGCAAAGTTCACGCGCAGCACGGCGCGCCCAGACGTAACTCAAAAGGCCTGACAACAAATTGGCCGCCGCGTAGGCTCCGAAAATTCCGGCAATTCCAAACCACTGCCGACCAAGAACCGCCATAGGCAGATAGAGAACTATCATTCTCGTGGCACTGATATAGACCGCCGGCATGGGTTTACCCAGTCCGTTAAATGCCGCGTTCATCACCATCACAACGCCATAGGCGCCGTAGCTAATGGGCGCGATCCACAAGAACAGTCGCGTCACGTTGTATACGTCCGGATTTTGGCTAAACAAGGTTGGCAGAAATCCCGACGCAAGTGCCAGTAACAACGCGATCGCCAGGCCGATCGCCATGCAGAAGACGGCGCACAATCGCAAGGACTGCTGGATTCGTTGCTCCTTGCCCGCCGAGAGGTTTTGCCCGACGAAGGGACCGATAACGGACGACAAGGCGTAGAACACAACCAAAACCAGTGACTCGATACGCCCGGCAACACCAAACCCTGCGACCGCCTCGGGTCCATAGCGCGCGATCATCGCAGTGATCAGCGTCATGGCCACCGGAATTATCGCGTTCGTTCCCGCTGCCGGCAGACCGACATGCAAAATATCTCTCCACGACTTTTTTAGTTCCGCGAGGTCGGGCTTGCTGAAGCTGACCATGTCCAATCGATAGACGAGGAAATAGAGCGTCCCCAGGAACATCATGCCTCTGGCTGACAACGCGGCAGTCGCCGCTCCGTCCAGGCCCATCGCCGGTATGGGACCGACGCCGAAGATAAAAATCGGATCCAGAATCACGTTCAGAAGCGCACCGGCCATCATGAGCTTGCCTGGCAGCCGCGTGTCACCGGTCGCGCGCATGCTGCTGGTTCCGACCATGCCGACGACCAGAAAAGGGACGCCCGTGTAGAGTATCGTCATGAAACTCCGAATCATCGGAATCATGTCGGCTGGCGCACCCAGCAACTTGAACAACGGGTTGATCGTCAATACGCCGATGCCAGCCATGGTCGCGGTGATCATGAAAGACAGCAGCAGGCTGTCGGTCGCCAGTCGCCGGGCGCGACGATGGTCATCAGCACCAATCGCACGCGCGACGACAGAGGATGTTCCGGCACCGAGTCCGATGGCGACGCTGGTAATAATCATCAGTATCGGAAAACCAAAACTGAATGCGGCCAACGCCAGATCGCCGACCTTGCCGAGGAACCAGGCATCGACAAGAGACTGAGCCATCATCGTCGAAATGCCGAACAATATGGGCACGGTCATGTCGACGAGGTGTCGTCCAACCGACCCCTCGGTGAGTTTGGCTTTCCGGGTTTCCATGCAGGCTCTTAAAGTTGTGTTCTGTACAGACTAATACAGCATCCTGGCAGTCACAACGTAGCGCATAGGTCCACCAGCTTCCCGGGCATCGAAGGGATAGCAGGTAACGAGACTCAATATCGCGACGTCGGTGTCGAGCAGCAGACTGCCCTTTCGGGAATCAACGATCTCCGCGGCAACAACCTTGTACAGGTGCCTCACGCCCTTGTTTGATTCAATCGTTAGCAGCTCTCCGGAGCGCAGGTTTTTGAGGAATCGGAAATGCGTATCCCTGTGTCCGGCGATCACGGCGTTACCGACCTCGCCGGGCATCGCACTTGCGCTCAGGTGCCCCGGGCCGAACGCGAGCGTTCGCCCGGAACTGCCAGCGAGCACAATCAGGTCTACCTCTCCCGATCTCGCTGTCAGTCTCGCAACCGGCCACGTGTCGGCCCACGGCCACGGAGTTGCCCGGTTCTCGCCGCTACTCGTCCGCGTCCAGGCGCGCTGCATGAGTTCCTGGGCCAGCCAGGCTTTTGCCGGTATATAAGCGCCCTGTCCAAGCTGCCAGAACCCGAAGCAAAGAAGACAAGCCACGAGCCAGCGACTCAGAATTCTAGAGGCGGAGTGCACGGCGAGTGCTTCCACCAGCCCGAAGTACCGTCAGCAGCAGCAATGCCACCAGCAGTGACAGCAGACCTGTCAGGCGCAATAGAGGCGCGCCTGTCGCTGTTGCAGGAAAACCGAAGATCGCATTCGTGCTTTGGCCGTATGGCATCAGGTTCGGAACCTGCTCGCTCTTCAACGGGTCGTTGCTGGGACGGACCGGCGTCTTGTCGACAGCAACAAGACTCGTGTACTTGCTGACAAGATGATGGGTCAGCGCCGTTTCAACAATCACCGCACGGATTTCATCGGGTTCCGACTGACGTCGCTCGGCGTCCAATAATTCGCCTATGCGTGCGCGCGCCCAAAGCGCAGCGACACCCGGGCTGTCGGACGCGGCTTTGATCGGCAGTTCTGCAGCCCAGCCACCGCTAGTGGAATTCCCTGTAACACGAACGAGATCACCTTTTCGCATTGCGCCGCTGGCGGCGACCCTGACGGTGACCGGCTCCCCCAAATAAAGATCGGCTATCGTCGACGGATAGCTGTCCACTACCACGCCACTTGGCCACTCCACTTCTATGTCGGTTACCTGAGGTTGCTCAAGCTTCTTGAACAAGCCCTGCATTTTTTCTTTGACCTCATGCAGCGCGCTGATAAAGGTGTAGGAACCACGACCGGCTTCCGCGGCTTTGCGCATGAACCAGCTATTGGGTGCCGAACCAATTCCGACAGTGAAAAGGCGAGCGGTGCCGAGTCGATCCTCGATCATGGAAAACAACTCGTCTTCATAGCCCACACTCCCATCGGTGATGAATACCACCTGTCTCAAGTGCTCTTCCGACGGTTGCGAATCCAGCGCGAGCGCAAGCGCCGGAAGCATTTCGGTGCCGCCATCCGCCTGCAGCTGCTGCACGAAACGCGATGCTTCATCGATCGATGCGACGGTGACTGGTTTGCTGTACGCATAGAGCGAGCGCGTCACCGAATTGAATTCGACAATGTTGAATCGATCCGCAGGTTTCAGGCCCTTGAGCGCCAGCTGCACCGCGGTCTTCGCCTGCTGCATCGACACGCCGTGCATGGAGCCTGAGGTATCGATGACGAATATGGTTTCTCGGGGCATGGTCGCGGTCGGCAGTTCAGTCGAGTCCGGCGGCATGACCATTAACAGGTAATACGGTTTGCCTGCGATCGTCTCAACAAACGACATCGCTCGCGGGGCGGCCGATGGCACGGGACGCCACAACAACTCGAAGTCATGGTCCATCGTAACCGTCCCTGCCGACAGCGATACTTCGTAGCGACCGTTGTCTTCTCCGACGCTAATCGGGTGATATCGACTCGCGATAATTTCCAGAGGCATTCCGGCGTTGACGCGGGCCGTCAGTGAAAGTTTGTGGCCTTGCGAGGACATCACTTGCGGAGGCGTGATGGTTGACGCGTCCTGAACCCGATCCGTGTCCGGCGACCAGCCGCTGCCCTTTCGATCGGGCAATGCGGTTCCCGAAATATAACGGGGCGTCAGCGTCATCGGGAAGCGAATGCTGAACTGGCCATTTTCGTAGCGTATGTCTTCCAGATACTCGACTTCGATGACCACCCGTTCGCCGGGTGCGATGTTGGCCACACTGGTGGTGAACAGATTGGCGCGCTGCTGCTCAACCAGGCTGGCTTTCCTGCCTTCTTGTTTGGCTGTTTCATAGCTTTTTTTCGCCTCTTCCTTTTCCTGAATTTCACCTTCAATAAATCGTTCGCCGATGTGCAGCCGCATGCGGTCAACTGCCGCTTTATCCGGAAGCGGAAAGACATAGACGCCTTCGACCCAGTCAGTGCTGGTGTTGCGAAATTCCTGCCGCACCGACACGCGGGCAACGAGGCCACTGATATTCATATCGACGTCTGTATTCAGCAGCGTCGCGGTCGTGTAACCGTTCTGCATACGCAACAGCAGGCTGCCCGATTGCATCTCGCTGGGTGTCGGTCCATCGGCAGTCGGGACGTCGGCGGTCGAACCCTCTGCATTGACGGGTTTCGGTCCCGACAGAAGAACGAGGAACAGGGTGAGTACCCAAAACCACGATTTGGTGTCTGATTGTGTGTGTTGCACTGTGCGCTCCTCGATTGCATGTTTGGCTCTTGATGCTGATTAGGCGGCAGCAATCCGTCGCCCTGTGGACGGCGACATGGCAATGCACCGATGTAATGTGGCAAATTGTGGCTACAGGAATGGGAGTCCAACGTGGCAAAACGCATCGCAATCATTGAAGACGAGGCAGCAATCCGGGATAACTACTCCGCGGCATTTCGCCGTGAGGGCTACGCGGTCGACGCGTTCGACGCGAGAGAACCTGCGCTCAATGCGTTTGCCAATCGCCTGCCGGATCTGGTCGTTATTGACATCAATCTCAGGGATGACGTTGAGGGCGGATTTGAGTTATGCCGCGAACTGAGAGCCCGCTCGTCCGATCTTCCGATCATTTTTCTGACCGCCAGAGACAGCGAGTTCGACGCGGTATCGGGATTGCGTTTAGGGGCCGATGACTATCTGACCAAAGACATCAGCCTGCCGCATCTGATGGCACGCGTCGCCGCCTTATTTCGGCGTATGGACGCGATGAAGAAGCCGCAGGGTGCCGAAAGTCGTATGACACGCGGCGACCTCACGATCGATACCGAACGCATGACGGTGCATTGGCAGGAGCAGACAGTGAGCCTCACGTTAACGGAATTCTGGTTGGTACATGTAATGGCGAGGTACCCAGGCCATGTCAAAAACCGGCAACAACTCATGGATGCCGCACAGGCTGTCCTCGACGACAATACGATCACATCGCACATCAAACGTATTCGCCGCAAGTTCATCGCAATAGACGCCGATTTCGATGCCATCGAAACCGTCTATGGGATGGGTTATCGCTGGTTGAGCGAATAGTCACTTCAAACGATGAGCCTTACGCGTCAGTTACTTTTGGTCAGCCTGCTGGCGCTGATGTTGCCGTGGGCCGGTTGCGAATTCATACGCGAAACGGAATCCGCGTTGCGCTCGGGACAGCAGGAGATGCTTGCGGGAACCGCGCGCGCACTCGCCAGTTCGATCGCCCGGTATGCCGAAGAGTACCCCGAACGAATTGCGGGCAGCCTGGCGGGCGAGCAATTGTTCCTGCATGCCCTCGGCAAGCGGCCGCAAATCGACGGCTACGTTGACGACTGGCTATTGGACCCTGCCGCACTAAAAACACTGCCCGGCAACGACGGGCCGGTTCGAATAGCTGTGGCCACTTATGGCCGGATGGTTTACCTGTATGTCGATGTGAGCGACCGAGTACCGGTCTTCGCAAGCGCAGAGACCATCATTCTCGATGACGGGCCGCGGTTTGCGGACCGCATCACACTGGTCAGCAGCAGCCCACCCTATCTTGAGGAGCGCATCATATTTGCCGCCGAAGCGCCCGGAGCCATCCTTAGTTACAAGCAGGGCAGTTATGGCTTCGCGCCCGAACCGGCGATCACCGCGTACTGGCAGGATGTTCCCGGCGGCTACCGCGTGGAGGCGCAAATACCGGCCGATATGCTCGGCACCCACCTCGGCGTCATTATCAGCAATACCGCGGATGAAAATGAACGCGCAACGCGTATCAGCAGCTACTCCGGGCGACAGCCTTTGCCACTGGTCCGGCCTTCGGCTGAATTGCAGAGAGCTGCAGAGAATCTGGTGCAGCCCGGTATGCGCATACTCGTTACGGACGCCGCCGGCTGGCGCATCGCCGTGGCCGGTGAATTGTCCGAGTCGACATCCGATCGTTCCTTCGGTGCCGGCTGGTCC
>JALHUQ010000118.1 GCA_022866645.1 Woeseiaceae bacterium
GAAGGAGGATTTGCATATCCGGTGGTACGAGGACGGTACGCTGAATGTTTGCTACAACTGCGTCGACCGCCATTTGCCGGCCAAAGCCGATGATGTCGCCATTATCTGGGAAGGCGACGACCCAAACCGCGATCTTAAGATTAGCTATTCAGAGCTCCACAAACGTGTTTGTAAGTTCGCCAATGCTCTGAAGGCACTGGGCGCGAAGAAAGGCGATCGCATCACCATCTACATGCCGATGATTCCTGAGGCGGCAATTTCGATGCTCGCCTGTGCCCGTATTGGTGCCATTCATTCCGTTGTCTTTGGTGGCTTCTCCCCCGATGCGCTTGCAGGTCGCATTCACGACTGCAAATCCAATATTGTCATCACTGCGGACGAAGGCCTGCGCGGCGGCAAGCGAGTACCGCTTAAGGCGAACGTTGATGTTGCTGCGGGGCGAGACGAAGTGACCACACTTGAGAAAGTACTGGTGGTCAGAAATACCGGCAAGGATATCGGCTGGGTGGATGGCCGCGATGCCTGGCTGCATGAACTGGAAGAGCAGGTAGACGCGGATTGCCCCTGTGAAGAAATGGGCGCGGAGGATCCGCTCTTTATCCTCTATACATCTGGCTCAACCGGCAAACCGAAAGGCGTGCTGCACACGACGGGTGGCTATCTCGTTTACGCGGCAATGACGCACGAGTATGTGTTCGACTACAAACCGGGTGATATTTACTGGTGCACTGCCGACGTCGGCTGGGTTACCGGGCACAGCTACATCGTCTACGGTCCGCTGGCTAACGGTGCCACTACTCTGATGTTTGAGGGTGTACCGAACTATCCGACAAGCTCACGCTTCTGGGAGGTGTGCGACAAGCACAAAGTCAACATCTGCTACACGGCGCCAACGGCCATTCGCGCATTGATGCGCGACGGCGAGGCACCGGTGAAAAAAACATCTCGTCAGAGCTTGCGCTTGCTCGGATCTGTTGGTGAACCCATCAATCCAGAGGCATGGGAATGGTATTACAGAGTTGTCGGCGATGAGCGCTGCCCGATCGTCGATACCTGGTGGCAGACTGAAACCGGCGGCATCCTGATCAGTCCCTTACCCGGTGCGACCGCCCTGAAACCGGGTTCGGCGACCAAGCCACTGTTCGGCATCATGCCCGCGATTGTTGACGCGGAGGGCGCCATTCTGGACGGCGCCGCGGAAGGCATCTTGATAATCACCGACAGCTGGCCGGGGCAGATGCGCACTATTTATGGTGATCATCAGCGCTTTGTCGAAACCTACTTTTCGACGTACGAAGGCAGTTATTTTACGGGCGACGGCGCGCGCCGGGATGAGGATGGGTATTACTGGATCACGGGACGCGTCGACGACGTGTTGAATGTCTCCGGGCACCGCATGGGCACCGCAGAAGTCGAAAGCGCGCTCGTCGCACATAAGGATGTGGCGGAGGCGGCTGTTGTCGGCTATCCACACGACATCAAGGGCCAGGGAATTTACGCGTATGTCACCTTGATGGGTGGCGTTGCAGCCAGCGATGAGCTTAAGGCGGAACTGCAACAGTGGGTACGCAAGGAAATTGGTCCTATCGCCAAGCCGGACCTGCTGCAGTGGGCGCCCGGTTTGCCGAAGACACGCTCGGGAAAAATCATGCGGCGAATCCTGCGCAAGGTCGCGGCGGATGACTACGGAAACCTGGGGGATACCTCGACGCTGGCGGATCCGTCGGTCGTCGATGATCTGATCGCGAACCGCCAGAACAGGGTCGCCTAGAGTAGCGTCAGGCTTTTAACTGATCCTGAGAAACCTCTTCGGACATCGAGTTTTCGAGTTCATTGATAAAGCTCTGATCGATTTCGGAAGCGCCGGAGTTGGACAGCGCGTCGATAGCATCGTCGTCCTTGAAGGCGGATTCGGTTGGCAATCGCCGCGGATCGAGTTTCTGCGTCTTCATGAGATCTGGCTCGAGCGCCTGCTCGTCCGCATTAAGCGCACTGCTGCTTGCAGTGCCGTCGCGGTCGAAGCGTTGGTATTCGGCTACCTGCCGTTCGTAAGCTTTGACGAACTCCTCGGCAAACATTTGCGGGAACCGACCGCCACCTTTTTCCGTCATGATCGGGTACAAATCGCGATACAGCTGCCAGTACTTCATGTTGCTTATGAAGCTGAACAGTTTTTTGCCCATCGTTCTATCGAAGCCTTCTTCGAGTTCTTCGGGATCAAACCGATCGGCGAATTCAATGAAGGCGCTGTTCATTGCGTCGAGAAACGCATTCTGGTGATTGATCAGGTCATGGCAGACTTCGCGGATCGCGTCCCGGGCACCAAGATATTCGCCTTCGCTACCGACCAGCAGTTGCTTCAACAGGTCGTTGGTATTTTCGGAGAACTTCATAGGATTGTTGCGACGCGGTAGCACGGTCGTCTGGTCCAGGCGGAATGCGTTCTTCAGGTTCGCCCGACTGGACAGAAGACCTGTAATGCCTATGACAAATTCGCGTAGAACCTGGCCAGCCGTCAGCATCATCTCCGGCCGATTGACCGACGGGTGTAATTCGACACGGCTGACGCCAAGACCGTCGAGGAAGCAATCAAAAAGATCCTCGGCGCTAACACCAGGGTCCACATGGGCTGACTTCGGATACGATTCATTAGCCGGGACGTCAATATGCATATCCGGCGCGGGTTCCGGTTTTTTCTTTTTTGTTCCGCCGAACATCGCAGACTGGAATGCTTCATCGCCGGTAATCTCTTCTTCTTCCAGCAGCTTCATGCCAGTGCGCAGTGAAACTTCGTCGACGAATTGTTCGATGTTGTCCGGTGCCACTGAGGGTTTTTTTTCCAGAGGCATGACCAGACTCTCGCCAGAATCAATGTAAACCTCAAACTCGAAGTCCCCCATTCTGAGGCGATCGCCATTGAACAAGCGTCGCGGGTTGCCGCGGCCGATCGGTTCCACTTCGTTGTTGACGTAGACGCCGTTGCTACTGACGTCGGCCAGGTAATAGATACCGCCCTTGTAATCGATGGTCGCGTGACGACTGGAGATGAAGCGATCCGGGTCCGGAAGGATCCAGTCGTTCTGCAGTGAGCGTCCGATCGTGCCGCCGCTTTCATGAAATTCGCGTACGGCGTCGTCGCCGACGAGGTCGGCATGTTCACTGACAATCTTTAGCTCGAGCGGCATTGCGGGCCCCGATCCGGTGTATTGGGCAAATTCTGCAATGAAACAAAGAGATAGGCTGCCGAGTAGTTCACATAATCGGGCGTCACCCGGCACAAGCTTTGTGAAAAAAAGCCCATATACGGATTATTGGCACCAGCCCTTCAAATTCGCCCCCCCTACGGCGGTTTTGGGTAAACTACGCGCCCTCAAGCAACAGTCAGCAAAATGAGTAAGAAAACTCTCTTCAAAGTCGTCTTCATGTGCCAGGGGCAGGTCTATGAGATCTACGCTCGGAGTGTTAGCCATGGCGAGTTGTTCGGCTTTGTCGAAGTCGAGGAACTGGTTTTCGGCGAACGGACAACCGTTGTCGTCGATCCGTCCGAAGAAAAAATCAAATCCGAATTCGAGAATGTAAAGCGAACCTACTTGCCAATGCATTCCGTCATTCGTATCGATGAAGTTGACAAACAGGGCGTCAGCAAAATCAGCAGACTCGAAAATGGCAACGTCGCGCAGTTCCCGATGCCGGTGTATACGCCGAGGGACAAGGGCTAGTATCATCCCGTTTTCGCTCCGAACCCCTTAGTGACCATGCTTGAATTGCCAGGGCAACCGGCTCTCTCAAAATTCCGTATTGCCAAACTGATTCGCTCGCTAAAAAGTGCGGATAAGCGTGTCGAATCGCTGCAAGCTCGTTACGTCTATTTCGTAGCCACAAACAAAAACCTGTCCCGCGAGGAGCGCTCGCGACTGGATGCATTGCTGTTGTCCGGTGAGCAGCCGGCGAAACTCAGGCAGGGCTCCAGAAACCTTTATGTTGTGCCGAGACCCGGCACTATTTCTCCGTGGTCGTCGAAAGCGACCGATATCGCGAAAGCTTGCGACATCGATGCCGTTGACCGCATCGAAAGAGGCATCTGCTACGCCGTGAAATTCTCGGAAAAAGTCGAGGATGGTGCCGAAAGGGGTCTGACCCCATTGCTTTATGACCGTATGACCGAGGCTGTGTTTGACGATGCTGCCGGAGTTGAAGCGCTGTTTGCAGCGCATGTACCGGCGCCGGTAGTCGTCATTCCACTCGCGACGAAGGGACGCGAAGCGCTGGTGACTGCGAATACCGAACTGGGATTAGCGCTGAGTGATGACGAGATCGACTACCTCGTCGCCAGTTACACCCATCTGTCTCGCGATCCGACGGACGCTGAACTCATGATGTTCGCGCAGGCCAACTCCGAGCACTGTCGCCACAAGATTTTCAATGCAAGCTGGATCATCGACGGCGAGCGACAGGACAAGCGCCTGTTTGGCATGATCAAGTCCACGACGGAGAAGACGCCGCAGGGCGTTATTTCCGCCTATAGCGATAATGCCGCAGTCATCGAAGGTTGGAATGGCGAGCGCCTGATAGCCGACTCCGGCAATGGCGAATTCACTTATATCGAAGAACCCATCCACATACTCATGAAGGTGGAAACGCACAATCACCCGACTGCCATCTCGCCTTTTGCCGGTGCCGCAACAGGTTCCGGCGGGGAGATTCGTGACGAAGGCGCGACGGGACTCGGTGCAAAACCCAAAGCGGGTCTGTCCGGATTTACGGTTTCGCATTTGCGTATTCCCGGCTATGCCCAGCCCTGGGAAGACGATTTTCCGCACCCCGATCGCATGGCAACACCGCTCGAGATCATGATCGACGGGCCTGTCGGTGGTGCCGCATTCAACAACGAATTCGGCCGTCCGAATTTGGCCGGTTACTTCCGGACTTACGAAAGTCACTTGCCAGGTCTCAGCGATAACGAGATTCGGGGCTATCACAAGCCCATCATGATCGCGGGTGGCGTCGGCAATGTACGCGCCGAGCACGCGCAGAAAATTGAGGTTCCGGTCGGCGCGAAAATCGTTGTCATCGGTGGCCCCGCGATGTTGATCGGACTTGGCGGCGGGGCAGCATCATCCCTGGCTAGCGGTGCGTCGACCGAAGATCTCGATTTCGCGTCCGTGCAGCGCGGCAATCCGGAGATCGAACGCCGTGCGCAGGAGGTCATCGACCGCTGTTGTGCGATGGGCAAGGACAGTCCTATCCTGTTGATCCACGACGTTGGTGCCGGAGGACTGTCAAACGCGGTGCCCGAAGCCGTCGATCACAGCAAACACGGCGCGATAATCGAACTTCGCGAAGTGGCGAATGCGGAACCTGGCATGTCGCCGATGGCCATTTGGTGCAATGAGGCGCAGGAACGATACGTGCTGCTCGTCGGCGATGACCGGATCGACGAATTCCGGGCACTGTGCGACCGTGAGCGCTGCCCCGTGTCCGTTATTGGCACATTGACCGACGACGGCAATCTCGTCGTCAATGATCGTGAATTCGGTAACCGGGTCGTCGATATGCCGATGCAAATGTTACTCGGCAACCCGCCGAAAATGGAACGTGATGTCCAACGTCTGCGCCTGCCGGACGACGAACTCGACCTCGACGGTATTGAGCTTCGCCAGGCGGCAATGCGCGTCCTGCGATTTCCTGCCGTCGCAGACAAGTCGTTCCTGATTCATATTGGTGATCGAACCGTTGGCGGCCTTAGTGCTCGCGATCAGCTGGTAGGGCCGTGGCAAATCCCGGTGAGCGATGTCGCAATTACGTCATCGGGCTTCAATAGCAGGACTGGAGAAGCTATGGCGATGGGCGAACGAACGCCGTTGGCATCCACGAATGGGCCGGCTTCCGGTCGCATGGCTGTCGCCGAAGCGATCACCAATATCGTAGCGGCGCCGATAGAAAGCCTGAGCAAAGTTCGCCTGTCCGCCAACTGGATGGCCGCCGCAGGCCATCCGGGCGAAGACGCAAATCTGTTCGATACGGTCAAAGCCGTCGGCGATGAATTGTGTCGAGAGATTGGTGTCGCTATCCCGGTCGGTAAAGACTCGATGTCCATGCGCACTCGCTGGGAGGACGACAATGGCGAGTACCAGGTCGTCGCTCCGGTGTCGCTAATCGTAGCTGCGTTTGCGCCCGTCACCGATGTAACGAAGCATCTGACTCCGCAATTGCGCAACACGGAAGACACGAGCTACCTGCTGTTATTCGACCTTGCAAAGGGTGCCAACCGCATGGGCGGTTCCTGCCTGCTGCAGTCGTATCAACGCAGCGGCGGGCGCACTCCGGATCTTGACGACCCGGCACTGCTGACACGATTTTTTGCGGCCATTCAAGAGATGAATTCGCGCGGTATGTTGCTGGCCTATCACGATCGAAGTGACGGCGGGCTCTTTGCCACTGTCGCCGAGATGATTTTCGCAAGTCGGATTGGTGTTTCATTAACTCTGAGCGGCTCGCACGTTGATCTGCTCCGGCAACTGTTCAACGAAGAGCTCGGTGCGGTCGTGCAGGTTGAGAAAAGCAAACTGACTCAAGTGCAGATGGTTCTGGATCGATTTGACATCACCGCAACCGCTATCGGACGCGTTGGCGGCGAGCCGAGGCTAAGCATCCACAATGACGACAGAGTAGTACTCGAACTGGATCGGGCCACGATGCAGCGTGAGTGGTCTGAGCTCAGTTATCGGATTCAGGGGCTGCGCGATAATCCAGCGACGGCAAAAGAGGAATTCGATCGCATCCTCGACGACGACGACCCGGGTTTGAGCGCCCGCTTAAGTTTCGATCCGTCCGATGACATCTCTCGCGCCGTTCGCAGTGTCGGCAAGCCGCGTGTCGCGATTCTTCGAGAGCAGGGTGTAAACAGCCAATATGAAATGGCAGCTGCATTCATGCGATCTGGTTTTGCAGCCGTCGACGTGCATATGAGTGATCTGCTGAGTGGCCGGGACACGCTGGATGATTACCAGGGCATAGTTGCTTGCGGCGGATTTTCGTTTGGTGATGTACTGGGTGCCGGCGGTGGTTGGGCAAAATCGATTCTCTACCACAACCGAACTCGTGATCAGTTTGCGGCGTTTTTCGCACGTAGCGACACCTTTGCTCTTGGTGTGTGCAACGGCTGCCAGATGATGTCGCACTTACGCGAGTTGATTCCCGGGGCCGACAATTGGCCGCGATTCCTGCGTAACAAGTCTGAACAATTCGAAGCTCGCCTGAGTCTCGTGGAAATCGTTGAGAGTCCTTCATTATTTCTGCAGGGCATGGCTGGATCACGCATCCCTATTGCGACCTCGCACGGAGAGGGCAGAGCCGTGTTTGCCGATGATACGGCTCGATTTACCTCATCCTTCACTGTCGCACTTCGCTATGTCGACAACTATGGCAACGTCGCCGACCGGTATCCGGCGAACCCCAACGGTTCCATCGATGGCATATGCGGATTGAGCAATGAGGACGGTCGAGTGACCATTATGATGCCGCATCCCGAACGCGTTGCGATGACACGCCAGAACTCCTGGCATCCCGAAGATTGGGGCGAGGATGGTCCCTGGATGCGAATATTCCGAAACGCGCGAGTCGCCATCGGTTAACTGATCAGGCTGATTGCAGTTTGTTGTTTTCTTCAGAGACGAAGAATTGTCGGACCTTGATTGCATGGGTCAGTTTGCCGTGGCGCACAAAGCACTGATAGAACATGTCTTTGAGGACTTCCAGGAGGATGCCGGCCTGGGCGCGATTCAACAAGGGGATGTCGCCTTCTTCCCCGGTACCGAACAAAACTGCCTTGATCGGTGCAAAAGTCTCATCGTTAATTTCCGCGATGTCCTGCGCAACCATCACTTCCTCAAAGGCACGTAGCTTTCCGCCTTCACCCAAAGCGAGGAAAGAGCTGTTCGCCGCTCGACGGCACATCGAGGCAAAAGCATTGAAGTTGTTGTTTGAGTAGCAGGCGAGCGCTTCCCGAAACAAGACTTCCGTGTGCTTTGGCAAATAGGAAAATGCGAAACGTTCTTTCGGTCTTTCGAGTTCGACAAAGTTTCGTAACAACTCAACACGATTGTCAGAATATTCGCGCACCGTAAAACGCAAAAAAATTGGTGCGTGGCAAGCGTCACACTGATAGACGAGGCCCACCTGTTTTGGTTTGTCGCGCATGAGGGATGCCGCGTCCGGAACGGACTGCGGAGTCATATGAGCGTAGACGCCACAATACGGGCATTCGAGGCCAATTCTCTCCCCGAGTCCACTTTCATTCGCCTGATCTTTATCTAAAACGATCGTCATTTCGCCCTGACTTTGCCGTTAGGAGTGTCGCTCTATGGCGACGGTTTTATTAACCTAATCAGCGAGTTCCAGTATGCACACAAGAATTCTGTGCCGCCATCTCAGCTTGACATAATCCAGAAATACCTACTTCCCCCAGTTTCCGACAGCGTCCAGTGCCGCATCGTTAACGGGCCGCGCAATGAGCCCGGTTCGGGTCATTTTCACCTCGTAAATCGCACCATGCGCCATCGGCAAATACGTTGCCGTGCCGTAATGTGCGTCAACGCCCGGCATCAGTTTCGGGTACTTTCGCGCGAATTGCCAGGCGTCGAGTGTCACCGGTTCTGACAGGGCATAGACCGTCCGCGCTCTGGATTTTTCCTCTTCTATTTCCGAGTAGCGCCCGCTGATACGATCGAGTTGATAGATGGGATCGAGGCCGAGTAAGGTCGCAGGCGATTTCCAGATGATAACCCGCGCATCCATCTGCCACTCGTCGCCGAACAGGCGGAACATCTGATCTTTTCCGCCCTCTATCATCACGCGTGCAACGAAATCGTCAGGTCCGGACTCGGAAAACTTGATGGAACCGACGAGCTGCTCGTCGACCAGTCGTTCGTAGCCGTAGTAACTGAACGCCAGCATGATACTTGCGGCACCCGCGCATCCGGACACGACGCCACCCGCCAGCGAACGCGTGGCCCTGATCGGACGGCGGCGGCGTGCGTGGCGCAGCAGCGAAAACACGAAATACAGAGCGATGACACTGAAAACCGCACTGATTGTGAGTAACAGATTCAATGTTTACTCCCCGGGTCGCCTTAGGTGTCCAGTTTCTTATACTTGATTCGGTGCGGGTTTGCCGCATCAGCACCGAGCCGGCGTTTCCGATCCTGCTCGTAATCGGCGTAGTTACCGGCAAACCAGACCACTTCGCTGTTCCCTTCGAACGCGAGTATGTGTGTCGCGATTCGATCGAGGAACCAGCGATCATGCGATATGACGATGGCGGAACCGGGGAACTCAAGCAGTGCTTCTTCCAGGGCTCGCAATGTTTCCACGTCGAGATCGTTGGTCGGTTCGTCGAGCAGCAGCAGGTTGCCGCCGGCGCGCAACATTTTGGCCAGATGAACGCGGTTACGCTCACCGCCCGACAACAAACCGATTTTTTTCTGCTGATCCTGACCGCGGAAATTAAATCGCCCCACATAGGCACGGGATGAAGTCTCGTAGTTGCCAACCTGAATCAGGTCGAGGCCGTCCGAGAGTTCCTCCCATACGGTCTTGCTGTCGTCCAGGCTGTCACGGGACTGATCGACACTCGCGAGCTGCACCGTGTCACCGAGTCGCAGTGTCCCCGAATCCGCTTTTTCCTCGCCGGTGATCATGCGGAACATCGTCGTCTTGCCAGCACCGTTAGGTCCAATCACGCCGACGATGCCGCCGGGCGGAAGTTGAAAACTGAGCCCATCGATCAGCAGCTTGTCGCCGAATCCCTTCTTGAGGTCATTGACCTCGAGAACAACGTCGCCGAGGCGAGGACCGGGCGGAATATAAATTTCGTTGGTCTCGTTACGCTTTTGATACTGCACGGATGAAATTTCATCGAACTGACGCAGGCGGGCTTTTGATTTCGCCTGCCGACCTTTTGGATTGCTGCGGACCCACTCCAGCTCGGTCGCCATCGCTTTCTGTCGAGCCTTTTCCGAGGAATCTTCGATCTTGAGTCGTTCCTGTTTTTGCTCCAGCCAGGAGGAGTAATTGCCCTCCCAGGGAATACCGTGTCCACGATCAAGTTCGAGTATCCAGCCAGCGACGTTGTCGAGGAAGTAACGATCATGGGTGACGGCGATAACCGTGCTCTGATAGTCGTGCAGAAAGCGCTCAAGCCATGCGACCGACTCGGCATCAAGATGGTTGGTTGGCTCGTCAAGTAACAACATATCGGGCTGCGACAGCAGCAAACGACAAAGTGCAACGCGGCGGCGTTCACCGCCTGACAGCTTGGTGACGTCCGCGTCCCAGGGTGGCAGCCGCAGGGCGTCGGCAGCGACTTCAAGCTTGCGATCGACTTCCCAGCCGCCAGCAGCGTCAATGGCATCCTGCAGCTTGCCTTGCTCTTCGAGCAGGGCATTCATTTCGTCATCGTCCATAGGCTCAGCAAATCGGTTGCTGATCTCATTGAATCGATTCAGAAGATTGATGGTTTCGCCAAGACCCTCTTCAACATTGCCGCGCACGTCCTTATTCGCGTCGAGGTCGGGTTCTTGCGGCAGGAAGCCAATCTTGATACCCGGCTGCGGCCGCGCTTCGCCATCTATCTCGGTGTCGAGACCGGCCATAATGCGCAACAGGGTCGACTTGCCTGAACCGTTGAGGCCCAGCACACCGATTTTGGCGCCGGGAAAGAACGACAGTGAGATATCGCGAATAATGTAGCGTTTCGGCGGGACAACCTTTGCAACGCGATTCATTGTGTAGATGTACTGTGCCATGGTTTTGCCAGTAGTTAACGAGCGCGCATTATCCGGTATGCTGCTACGCATTAAAACAACCATGATGCTTCTATGAGCGAAACAGTGCTTGTTTACAGGGGAACGGAAATTGCAGCCTATGGCTTTGGCGATTCGCATCCGTTTGGCACTGATCGGCACGATGTGTTTCACGCCGAGCTCGAAAAGGCGGGACTCGAAGGCTCACTCGCTTACGGGCATCCGCGTCCCGCACTGGTTGATGAACTGGCCCTGTTCCACACCGCGGCCTACATCGACAAGGTGTCGCGCATGTCGATTGCCGGTAAAGGTTGGCTGGACGATGGTGAC
>JALHUQ010000119.1 GCA_022866645.1 Woeseiaceae bacterium
AACGCGCAATCGATTTGTTAAGAAGGGCCCTCCATGCTGGTTTGGTCGGCATGGACCTGTTCCGCAAACTACTGTGTCAATCCAGCCCTATAGAACCGATTTTCCTGAAAGTTCGGCTAATTTCCTGATGTGTCATCTGAAGTGAGACTTTTTCCTGGCAGCCGTTGGTGCTGGTCTCGTTCAGGGATATTGTCCTGTTATCAATATTTAGCGACCTTTCGCGTCAAACTGTAGGGATATGTCGACAGTTTTAGACTTTATCGCGGAAAATCTCAAATTCTAACAATACCAAAGCGGTGGCGGGCGACGCGGCGGGCGGCTGGGTTCGGGCGAATTTAGTAGACATTTTCGAGTAAAAATCTCGATAAATCGCGAATTGCTTGTAAATGGCTTCGAATTGCTGACAAGTCTCTACTTTAGGAATTCGAATGGGCTGCCAGCGTAGATGGAAGATCGGCAAAGCGATTCGCCACGATTGGCGATTTTCGATGCTTTTAGCGGCTTGATTGGAGCGATCATAACTGCCGTAACCCTGCGATCACCCCATCGTCGCCGCGGAGCAGGGTGCCAGGGTTTTGTGAATTGCGCTGTGCTGCAATAATCCCGCCCTGGAACAGGTCTATTACGCTAACACCCTCAGGAGACAGCCCGTGCTAATCAGGAAGCCCGCTGACATACGCCCGTCAGAGATTACGAGCGAAGCCAATTACCTCAATCGCCGCGACTTTATTCGCGCGGGCGCTATTGCGGGCGGATCGTTGCTCGCCTCGCCAGCGATCAGTGCGGTCATTCCGGACAGCCGGTTTGCAGAACTTACGGGTGTTGGCAAGAGCCGCTACAGCACCGATGAAACACCGAACAGCTTTGAAGATATTTCGAGTTATAACAACTTTTACGAATTCGGCCTGGGTAAAGGCGACCCCATCGTGCAGGCGGAGGATTTCCGTCCCCGGCCCTGGACGATCGAAGTATCCGGTCATGCCGAGAAGACGGGCATATTCGATTTCGAAGACTTCATGAAGCCGTTTGATCTGGAGGAGCGCATCTACCGTATGCGCTGTGTCGAAGCCTGGTCCATGGTTATTCCCTGGGTTGGCATTTCACTCGCCGAAGTCATCAAACATTTTCAGCCAACTTCCAGTGCACAGTACGTGGCGTTCGAAACGCTCAATGATCGTGAGCAGATGCCGGGCGTGAGAGGCCGCTCCCTGGATTGGCCCTATCGCGAAGGACTCACAATCGCCGAAGCAACGAACCCGTTACCGATACTCGCGGTCGGCATCTATGGAAACGTCATTCCCAATCAAAACGGTGCGCCGATTCGCCTGGTTGTACCCTGGAAGTACGGTTTCAAGGGCATCAAGAGCATTGTAAAAATACACTTCTCATCCACTCGTCCGAAAAACAGCTGGAATATGGCGATACCGAACGAATACGGCTTTTACGCCAACGTCAATCCGACCGTGAATCACCCGCGCTGGAGCCAGGCGCGGGAACGCCGCATTGGCGCCAATATTTTCGCCAGCAAACAGGAAACTCTGATGTTCAACGGCTACGGCGAACACGTCGCGCATTTGTACAAAGACCTGGACTTGCGCCGCAATTTCTAGCGTCACATGAACACGCTGCAACAAATTCGCTACGTCTGGAAGCCAGTCGTTTTTTTACTGTGCCTGATTCCGGCAACTCTCGTCCTTACTGACGCATTTGAGATCACCGGACAACTCGGCGCGAACCCCATCGAAGAGATTCAGGATCGATTCGGCAACTGGGCACTGCGTTTTATCATGATCACGCTAGCGGTCACGCCGCTACGACGCACGACTGGGTGGAATTGGCTGTCTGGCTTCCGTCGCATGTTGGGCCTGTTTACTTTTTTTTATGCGCTCATGCATTTTCTGATCTGGCTCATTCTCGATCGCGAATTGCGCTTGAGCGACATCCTTGAAGATCTGACGGAGCGGCCATTCATCACGCTGGGATTCACCGCCACCGTGCTACTGACGGCGCTGGCGATTACGTCGTTTACCGCACTGCGTCGCCGTATGGGCCAGAAATGGCAAACGCTGCATAATGCCGTTTACCTCATTGCCATCCTCGGCGTTTGGCACTATTGGTGGCAGGTCAAGAAAGATATTACCGAACCGTTGATTTACGCGGCCGTTTTGGCTGTATTGTTGAGCGTCAGAATTTTTTGGCGCTGGCGCCGTAAGAAAAGACCATTGAGAAAGAACCGTTATGACGCCTGACACAGCATCACCCATGGGCTTGTTCGAACGATATCTATCGGTTTGGGTTGGCCTTTGTATTGCCGCGGGCGTCGCCCTGGGTGTTGCATTTCCCGTTCTTTTCAAACTGATTGCTGGTATCGAGTACGCCAATGTCAATCTCGTGGTCGCCGTTCTCATTTGGGTGATGATTTACCCGATGATGGTGAATGTCGATTTTGCGTCACTTAAAGATGTGGGCAAAAAGCCAAAAGGCCTGTGTATCACGTTGGTTGTCAATTGGCTGGTCAAGCCATTCAGTATGGCCGCGCTTGGCATTTTGTTCTTTGAATATGTTTTTGCCGGAATGGTCGAGCCACAAACCGCCAAGGAGTATATCGCGGGAATGATACTGCTGGGTGTTGCACCCTGTACGGCCATGGTTTTCGTTTGGAGCCAGCTCGTTCGTGGAGATGCCAATTACACGCTCGTGCAGGTCTCAATTAACGACATAATTATGGTGTTTGCATTCGCACCCATAGCAGCGTTCCTGCTCGGCGTCACTGACATAGTAGTGCCATGGGAAACCTTGCTTCTTTCCGTCATTCTCTACGTTGTTATTCCGCTTGCGGCGGGCTACATCACACGCAAATTGCTGGACGACTCCGGCAATGATGAACGCATCGCGACATTCTCTGGCAGCGTAAAACCCTATTCGATCATGGGACTTTTGGCCACTGTCGTATTGCTGTTTGGATTTCAGGCGCAAACGATTATTGACGAACCCATGGTCATTGGCCTGATTGCCGTTCCTCTGCTGATTCAGAGTTATGGCATCTTTATCAT
>JALHUQ010000120.1 GCA_022866645.1 Woeseiaceae bacterium
CGGAAGACAAGCGAGAAGATCGAAGCGCCAATCAGGATCAGAAAAACCATACTGCTGATGCGCAAGGTGCTGCGCATGATTTCCTGCAGGCGCTCGAGGTCAAGTTGACGCCGCGCGATCGCCATTAGCAAAGCACCCATGCCGCCAACACCGGCCGCCTCGGTCGGTGTGGCGTAGCCGCCAAGGATCGAGCCCAGTACCGCAAAGATCAGCAACAACGGCGGCAATAACGCACGAAACACATCAGCAAGGGATACGCGCTCACCGGGTTCTCGGTGATGAGCCTGCATGGAAGTCGGACTGAAAAATGCAAGCCCGAGTATGTAGAGCACGTACAAAACCACGAGCAACAGACCCGGGATCAGCGCCCCGGCGAACAAATCTCCGACCGATACCGTTTTTGGCGAAAAAATTCCCATGTCCAGCTGCGCCTGCTGGTAAGCCGTCGTCATTACATCGCCGAGCATTACCAGAATGATCGACGGTGGAATAATTTGCCCCAGAGTACCCGACGCGCAAATAGTGCCGGCGGCAATTTCGGGTGAATAACCGCGTTTCAACATTGTCGGCAAGGATAGCAAGCCCATGGTGACTACGGTCGCACCGACGATGCCAGTGCTCGCCGCGAGCAACATCCCGACCAGCATAACCGAGACACCGAGACCGCCGCGCAGTGTTCCGAAAAGCGCACTCATGGTTTCAAGCAAGTCGTCGGCGATTCGCGCCCGCTCAAGCGTTACACCCATGAACACAAATAGCGGCACCGCAACCAGCGTTTCATTGCTCATGATGCCAAAAATTCGATTTGGTAACCCGGACAACAGTGCCTCGTTAAAGCCACCGCCGAGCACGCCGACACCGGCAAACAACAGCGCTGTTCCGCCCAGCGAAAACGCCACCGGAAAGCCCGCCAACAAGACAACGATGACAACGAAAAATAATAGTGCGGCGACCCACTCCATCTACTGGCCCCTCAATATACGAACTGAGCGCGACAACATCGACACGCCTTGCAACGCGACGGTCAGTGGCATGACGACAAGGATGGACTTAAGCAACGGGATGAGTGGATAGGGCAATCCACCCGACTCGCGCGACGCCTCGTGTAGTCCCCACGACGCCAAAACATAGTCATATGCCTTGAAGGCAAGAAAAAGAGTGAGTGGTAACAGAAAAATCAGGACGCCCAGAAGATCCACCAGCGCCCGGCCTTTCGGCGTCATCTTTCGGTAGAAAATATCGACGCGGACGTGACCATCCTGTTGCAGCGTGTACGCGGCGCCAACCATGAAGACAAAGGCGTGCATCCAGACAACGGATTCCTGTAACCAGATCAGGCCCGCATCAAACGCGTAACGCATGACGACGACGATGAAAGTCACGAGCACCATGAAGAGCGTGAGCCACGCCGACGCCCTGCCCAGCAGCGCACTGAATCGTTCGATCACTCTAATGGCGCCAGAAGGTCGGAGTAATGATGACCAGCAGTGTGAATATTTCAAGACGACCGAGCAACATGCCAACCACCGATACCCATTTCGCGGAATCGCTCAATGACATGAATCCCGATGTAACGTCACCCAGACCAGGGCCGAGATTATTGAGCGTCGCCGCGACCGCCGAGAACGCCGTTACCTGATCAAGACCCGTCGCCATCATCGCGAGCAACATTGCACCGAAGACGACGACGTAGACGGAGAAAAACCCCCACACAGCGTCAACGACTCGGTATGGGACTGGCGAATTACCGAGTTTGACCGGTATCTCGGCGTTTGGGTGCACGAGCCGCGCGACTTCGCGCGCGCCTTGCTTGTAAATCAGCAGCCAGCGGATGACCTTGATGCCGCCCGCGGTAGAACCGGCGCATCCGCCGACAAAGCTCGAAAAGATCAGGAGTACCGGAAGTGCAGCGGGCCACGCCGCGAAGTCTTCGGTTGCAAATCCCGTGGTAGTTGCGATCGACACAGCTTCAAAAATACCGTTGATCACAGTCTCGCCAGGAGCGCTCAGTCCGCGATAATTAAAAAGCGTAATCACGACTATCGAGGAGAGAACGATGAGCATCAGGGCGTAGGCCTTAAACTCCGGATCCTGAAAATAGTGTTTGATCGACACGTAGCGCCAGGCGAAAAAGTGCAATGAGAAATTGATGCCCGCAGCGAACATGAAAACGATAGCCACGCAGTCGATGAAGCCGCTGTCGAAGTAACCGATGCTCGCGTCGTGAGTTGAGAAGCCGCCAATGGCGACCGTCGAGAATGCGTGGCATAAGGCGTCAAACCAGCCCATACCGGCGAGTCGGTAGCTCAGCATGCAGGCGATCGTGAACGCCAGATACACATACCAAAGTGCTTTGGCAGTCTCGGTGATACGCGGTGTGAGCTTCGTGTCTTTGACCGGACCCGGGGTTTCCGCACGATACAACTGCATTCCGCCGACACCGAGCATTGGCAGGACGGCGACAGCCAACACGATGATTCCCATGCCACCCAGCCACTGTAGCTGCTGCCGGTAATAAAGCACTGAAGCGGGAAGATCGTCCAGTCCCGTTAATACTGTCGATCCGGTCGTCGTTAGCCCGGACATCGACTCAAACACGGCATCGGTGAATGTCAGAGACAAGCTATCGGCAAAAAAAAGCGGTGCCGCACCGAAGGTGCCGAGTACGGCCCAGAAAGCAGCCACAACCAGAAAACCGTCCCTGAGTCTTAAGTCTTTGCGCGAGCGGTGCACCGGTAACCAGATCAAGATGCCGGCAGCCAGCGTTAGCCCGAAACCTTCAACAAACGGCAACCAGGAGTGGTCGTTGTAATAGAGACTAAAGACGATCGGCGGTAGCATCGTCACGCTGAACATCATCAACAGCAGCCCCAGTATCCGCTGTACGACAGCCCAATTCATCTAGACGAAGGAAACACCAACCTGGAAGAGACTCTCCAGGTTCTCGATCTTGCGGCGATCGGTCATAAACAGAATGATATGATCGTCGGTCTCAATCAGCGTGTCGTGGTGAGCAATGATGACCTGATCACCGCGCACGATAGCGAGGATCGCTGTCCCCATGGGCAATTCGATGTCTTCGATTTTTCGGCCGACGACCCGGGAGCTGTCTTTGTCACCATGAGCAATGGCTTCCATCGCTTCAGCCGCGCCGCGACGCAGCGAATGGACTTTCACAACATCGCCGCGACGCACGTGTGCGAGCAACGAGCCGATCGTGATTTGCTGCGGCGAAATGGCAATGTCGATGCTGCCCGATTCGACCAGATCCACATAGGATGGGCGGTTGATCAGCGCCATGACTTTGTGTGCGCCCAGCCGCTTGGCCAGCATCGAGCTGAGAATGTTGGCCTCTTCCGAATTGGTGAGCGCGCAGAATACATCGACGTTGTCGATATTCTCTTCCAGCAGCAGCTCTTCGTCGGCTGCATCACCAACGAGCACAATCGCCTTGTTGAGCCGCTCGGAGATTCGTCGCGCGCGCTGCTGATCACGCTCGATGATTTTGACCTGATTGGTATTCTCCAGCGCGAGAGCAAGACGCACTCCGATATTGCCGCCACCGGCGATGACCACGCGTCGAACAGGATCCTCGAGACGTCGCATTTCACTCATGAATACGCGGACATCTTTCCGGTCGGCGATAAAGAAAACTTCGTCGCCTTCCTGAATAACGGTGTCACCCTTGGGAAGCGTCGCTTTGCCGTTGCGATAAATGGCCGCAATACGGCCTTCTGTGTTCGGAATGTGGTCCTTGAGTGTTGCAATGCGCTGACCGACCAGCAAGCCGCCGCGGTCTGCTTTGACGCCGACCAGGCGCACCCGCCCGTCGGCAAAGTCGAGCACGTGAGAGGAACCGGGATACAGGATGAGCTGCTCAACGTGCGAACACACCAGTTGTTCGGGGCTAATCCGAACATCGATCGGAATCGCATCGTGAGTGAACAGATTGTCCGCGCGCATGTACTCGGCGGCGCGAATGCGCGCAATTTTGGTCGGCGTTCGAAAGCTCGTATAAGCGATCTGGCACGCGACCATATTGGTTTCGTCGGTGTCGGTCAGCGCGACGACAATATCGGCGTCGCTGGCACCGGCGCGCTCCAGTACGTCCGGGTAGGCGGCGTGGCCGACAACGGTTCGAATATCGAGGCGATCTTGCAGCTCGCGCAAAACGTCGGCTCGAGTATCAACGACAGTGACCTCGTTGGCCTCTTCGCGAGACAGATGATACGCCGCGGATGAACCGACCTGGCCTGCGCCCAAAATGAGAATTTTCATGGCGCGTAGTTTACATCAGATCCAGATTTGCATAGCTCAGAACTAGCCATTTTGTGCCGGCAACCTCGAAGTTCACTTCGACTCGTGCGTGCGCGCCCTGACCCTCGGCATTCAGAATGACGCCTTCACCGAACTTATTGTGGCGGACGCGCTGGCCAAGACGTACTCCGATCTCACTGCCAGCGCGGCCCGTCGCCGTCCGCTTTTGGGTCGGTGTCGTCGGGC
This sequence comes from Woeseiaceae bacterium, assembly GCA_022866645.1. Lineage (GTDB taxonomy): Bacteria > Pseudomonadota > Gammaproteobacteria > Steroidobacterales > Woeseiaceae > UBA1847. Next base: position 4,504 of record JALHUQ010000120.1, read on the forward strand.
GCAATGGACGCGCCACCTGCACGCGAGGGCGAATCTCTTCTATGTGCTTGTTCGGGATTTCGGCGATAAATCGGGACGGCTGCGAAAAGTTGTCCATGCCATGCAGCCGCCGCTGTTCGGCGTAGGTCACATAGAGACATTGCATGGCGCGAGTGATGCCGACGTAGCAAAGTCGGCGCTCTTCTTCGAGACCGTTGGCATCCGACACTGAGCGTTGATGAGGGAACAGCCCATCTTCCATGCCGCACATAAACACCAGTGGAAACTCGAGCCCCTTCGCAGAGTGCATGGTCATGAGTTGTACACAGTCTTCCCAGGCATCGGCCTGTCCCTCTCCCGCCTCCAGTGCGGCGTGCGACAGAAACTCATCCAGCGCTGACATTTCTTCGGCGGGGTCCGGCTCGAAACTCTTCGCGGCGCTGACAAGCTCGGCAAGGTTCTCTATTCGGGTTTCGCCCTTTTCGCCTTTGTCCTTCTCAAAGAACGCGACCAGGGTGCTTAAGTGGATCACGTGATCGACCTTGTCATGCAGCTCGAGGCCATTCGTTTCCCGAGCCATGCGTTCTATGAGCGTCATAAATGCCTTGAGCGCATTTGCCGCGCGACCGTTGAGCTCATCGCTCGCGATTGCGCCAGCGGCACGCCACATCGAGCAAGCATTGGCTCTGGCGTAGGAGCGCATCATATCCACCGTGCGTGCGCCTATACCCCGGGTGGGCCGGTTCACCACCCGCTCAAACGAGCTGTCATCATCCCTGTTTGAAGTCAGGCGCAGATAGGCCAGGGCATCCTTGATTTCCGCGCGCTCGAAAAAGCGCAGGCCGCCGTAAACGCGGTAAGGAATTCGTGCGTTGATCAAGCCCTCTTCGAGAACACGGGACTGAGCGTTGGAACGATACAGTATCGCCGAGTCTGCTCGCGCATTGCCCTGGGCTATCCAGTCCCGTAAGCGCCCGATAATGAAATCGGCCTCGTCGCGCTCGTTGTAGGCCGAGTACACTTTGATCAGTTCGCCCACTGCGCCGTCCGTCCACAGGTTCTTGCCCATGCGCGCTTGGTTGTTCGCGATAACCGCATTCGCCGCGTTCAAGATCGTTGCCGTGGAGCGGTAATTCTGCTCGAGCTTAACGACGCGCGTGCCCGGAAAGTCTTTCTGGAAGCGATGGATATGTTCAACTCGGGCGCCGCGCCAGCGATAGATCGACTGATCATCATCACCGACGGCGAACGGCACACCTTTGTCACCCGCCAGCAAGCGCAGCCAGGCATACTGGATCGCATTGGTGTCCTGAAACTCGTCGACCAGGAGATGTTTGAAGCGACCACGGTAATGTTCCAGTAGCTCGGCATTATCGCGCAGGACCTCGTGCGCGCGGAGCAGCAGCTCCGCGAAATCGACCAGCCCGCCGCGTTGGCAAATCTCCTCGTAGGCCCGATAGAAAGCGATCAACTGGCGCCGGTTCGGATCGCCGTCGTCATCGATGTGACTGGGCCGGAGGCCCTCGTCTTTTTGACCGTTGATGAACCACTGGATTTCCTTTGGCACCCAGCGACTGTCGTCAATCTCAAGATTTTTCAGCAGGCGCTTGATGAGGCGCAGCTGGTCGTCGGAGTCGATGATCTGAAAGTTCTGCGGCAGGCCGGCCTCCCGCCAGTGACGCCGCAACATGCGATGCGCGAGGCCATGAAAAGTGCCAATCCAGAGGTGCTGCACGGGCATCTTCAGTAGCGCCTCGATACGACTACGCATCTCGGCAGCAGCCTTGTTCGTAAACGTTACGGCCAGCAGGCTCTGCGGCGAAACGCCCTCGACATCGATCAGCCAGGCGGCCCGATGGACCAGCACCCGTGTTTTGCCGCTGCCCGCGCCGGCGATCACCAGGGCAGGTTCAGGCGGCGCTGTGACGGCTTCGCGTTGAGCGTCGTTCAGCCGGTCGAGTATTGGAGTGACATCCATCTGGGGTGTTGCCGGGCCTTAGGGAGCACGAAAGTGTAGCAGAGACTAGTGTTCCCAGCGTACGCCCAAAGAGTACTGATTTCTCGCATATTGAATGCGGGTATCGTTCGATACGGTCTCGCGGGAGCTCGCTTTGGCGACGAGGCTGAAGTGTCTCGTCATCCGGAACGAGCCGATGAGCTCGGCGTAGGCCGATTCCCGAGTCTTGCGCCCAACAGCGGGCTCGTGAAACGCAAACGCATTGGGATAATCGTAGAGCAGATAGGCGCCATTGGCTTCGATATCGAATCGATGGCCCGGCGACCAGTGGACTTCGACGCCAAAGCTGTCGCGCGTGTAGTCGTTGTAACCAACATATTGGTCGATACGTTGGATACGCTCCACATTCAGGCCGAACCACAGCTTGTCCAGTATTCGCTGGCGTGCGGATAGCTCCATCGAGTAGTAGTCGTAGCGAATGTCGGGATTGCCGATGCGTTGTTGCCCATCGAGATCAAATGCCGGACGGTCGCTATATCGGCGGCTAAAACCTTCCAGAGTGATGCGAAGCAGTGATGTCTCGGTAAATTTGTACTGGCCGAAGAGGCTCAACAGGAGGTACTCGTGGTCGTACTCGGACACCGCCACTTGTTCCGCGTAGTTCCACAGTTGCCCTTTGATCGTCGCGCCCATGGTGATGTGTTCAAATGATTGGCGAAAATAGAACTCAGGGCCATAGCGCAGGTAATTCATGCGGTCATTGATATCAATGCCCCCAACATTGCGCACGCCGCCGTCGTCCGGGTCGTAATAGACTTCGTCATGTTGGGCAACACTGAAGGCGCTCCGGACCTCGCGCTCCCGCTCACCTTCCTTACGGAAATACTCGCTGCCGAAACTGGCTTCGTGCTGGTACTCGTTCGCGTTCTCGAGCAATGGGTCGGTGTAATAGCGGCCACCGAGTCGGTAAGCGACGTAAAAGCCTTCGAAAGGAAGGCTGTTAATCAGGTATTTCGCGCTCAGGCCTACCGGAACATAGGTGCCACTCGAAACCACCGGCACTACAACAGGCCTAAGTGGATCGGAGAAGTCGACGTACGGTTGGGCGGGTGAGCGAAAGGCATTGGAGTCGCTGCCAAAACCGACAACGGCATGCATCTGCAAATCAGTAAACTCGCGTTTTTTCTCGCGTTCGACTACGCGAATTTCGAAATCATCGGGCACCGCCTGCGCATCCCGAATTCGTGAGATGGCGACTACGGCGTAGGCCTGAAGTTTACTGTCAAGATTCTGATCGCGCGCCAGGCGGAACCAGCGCAGGGCCTCGTCAGTGTCGCCAAGGGCGTAGGCGTTCAGGCCGAGATTGTATTGAGCGGCGATCCTTAAGGTGGGATCACCCAGTGCGAGCTCAAGTTCGGCGCGCGCCCGAACGTGCTGCCCGGCCCGGTAATGCGCAAGCCCCATGTTGTAATGCAGCAACGGCGTATTCAGTCCTTCATCCGCCGCCTGGCGGTAGCGGAGCAAGGCCGCCCAGTAGAGGTCATCACGAAACAGGCGATTACCGTCTGCAAAGTACTGTTCTGCCGACAACGCCCGCGCCGATTGCACCGGACTCAGGCAAGTGACCGCCGCCAGCAGCAGCAGCAAAATAGTAGGGTAAGGCTTATGGACCATGTTGATGGAGTTGTTCCGGATTATGTAAGGATTGAAGATTACCGACTTTATAGCAACGAAAACTATGATGTAGCGCAAAAAAATCCCCCCGATTGCGTCACAAACGGAGGGATTTCTGGTTTTAACGTCGAAAAGACGATTAATACGGGCTGGCTATCATCTAGTCATCAAGGTCGCCGTCGTCGTCGTCTTCGTCCTCATCTTCATCGAACTGGTCTTCATCAACGTCCTCGCCGTCTTCGAAGTCGTCTTCGTCTTCCATATCGTCGTACATCTCGTCTTCGCCGTCGCTCTCGAATCCGTCGTCTTCCATCTCGTCGTCAGCGAAGTCGTCGTCAGACCCGTCACCGGACTGGTCTTCGTCAGAGCCGCCGCGTTCGTCGGACTCGTCCTCGGACTCGCCGTCGTCTTCCCAGTCGTCTCTATCGACGTCACCGTCGTCCGGGCCGTGCATCTCATGCATGGCCTCGTCGAGGTCGCTGGCGTCATCCAGGACAAATACTGTCACGTCCAGTCCTTCCAGGGTGTCATCAGCGCGAGCTGCGGCCGGTAAAAAAGCGATAAAGGTCAGCGCCAGTACCGCCATAAACAGGTTGAATTGCTTCATCGTCGTTACTCCGTTAACCAACGTCTACACGCAGCCGGAACGTCCGGCCACGATCATCGTGTCTCAAGGTTGCAAGTACCTCACCGCCATAGGGCGATGTGGCTATTAATTTAAGTGGCAGTAGATTTTTGCCCGCGCGAAGACTCGTCTCCCAGGTCACTTCACGCTGACCCGGGAAGCCAGACATCTCGATGCCCTCCGGCAACAGGACCGTGAGCGTTGCAGCGTCGAGCGGCTCAGCGGACGCAAAAACGAGATTGATCGTACGAGGTTCCTCAAGCGTCATGGTGATGCCGGGGATTGCCGGATCTGCGACGGGTAAATCCGGCGTCGCGAGCAAGAACCCGCCGACCATCCAAAGTACCAGTCCAGCCGCAACGGCCGATCCGAAACCCGTCATCAACCAGCGATTGCGCTGCCGACGTGAGCCCTCGTGCGTTGCTCGCACAAGTGCCTGGTCGAAAAAGCCTGCGCTTGCTTCTGGCATCGGATAGTCCTTTAAAAGTGCCCGGATCTCCTGATCCTGTTTGTCCATGATTATGTCCAAACCTTTGATTTTCATGATTTCATCCTGCATGTCGCTAACACGATGTGTCAGAGGAAAAGGTTCCATCCTCGCTAAGAATTTCACGTAGTCGGGCTCGCGCACGGTGCAGTCTGGACTTGACCGTGCCAACCGGAACACCGATAAGATCTTGAATTTCTTCCAGTTTATAGCCTTCGCTGTCAGACAAAAGCACAATCAGCCGGTGTTCGTCGCTCAGCTTCGAAAGCGCCGCATCGAGAGCCTTTATGCGTTCCCTGCGCTCATGATCCCAGGCCGGATTGTCAGGCCCCGGCAGCCCGGCAAGGCCGTCGCCCTGCATATCGCCCTCCTCGAGGGTGTGCATGCGGCGGCGGGCGTAGCGGCGGCGCTCGTCGACAAAGAGGTTGTACATCATCCGCGCGAGCCACGAGCCCGGCTCCTCAATATGGATCAGATCGTCGAGCTTGCCGAAGGCCTTAATAAGCAGCTCTTGAAACAGGTCCTCGGCCTCGGCTTTCTGGCTGGTAAGGCGCCACGCGAGGCGGTACAGCCGGTCGAAATGTGGCCGTACGAGTTTTTCGAATGCGATGTCGTTGGATCCAGCCATGATGTTGGCAGTCTAGCGGCCAGCTGGCCGGCTGCAAGTACGTGATCCGCATTTCGATCGGCTCATTGAGATATTTCTGGTACCCGAGCTAAAGGCTAAGCTGCAATAAGAAATAATGATCGATCAGCAGCGCTGTAAACAAATAGCCCAGGTAGGCGATTGAGTACCGGAACATCTCCATCGGCAGCGCTTCGTCCTCGTGATCCCGATACATGCGTATGGCGTAGTAAAGAAAGTACACGCCGAGTCCCATTGCCGACACGAGATAGATCAGCCCGCTCATGCCGATGAGGTAGGGCAGTATCGTGACCAGCAACAACAGGATTGAATAAAGGAGAATGTTGAGCCGCGTGTAGGCCACGCCGTGCGTTACCGGCAGCATCGGGATATCGACTTTTGCGTACTCATCCAATCTCGCGATCGCCAGAGCCCAAAAGTGCGGTGGCGTCCAGACGAAGACGATCAGAAATAACAACAATGCGCCGCTGCCAACGTCGTTAGTAACCGCCGTCCAACCCAGTACCGGTGGCGCGGCACCCGCGGCACCGCCAATCACAATGTTTTGTGGCGTGGCGTGTTTCAACCAGACCGTGTAGACAACGGCATAACCGATCAACGAGAGAAACGTGAGTATCGCCGTCAACGGATTAACGAGAAACCAGAGCATAATCATCGAAATTACGCACAGGACCGACGCAAAAATCAGCGCCGCTTTCTCGGTAAGCTTGCCTTGCGGCAGTGGGCGGCCGCGGGTTCGCATCATGAGAATGTCAGTTCGGGCATCGAGCACGTGATTGAAGACAGCCGCGGAAGACGCGGCCGTGCCGATGCCGAGCGTGCCGAAGACCAGAGCGGATATATCGGGTAGGCCTGGCACAGAAAGAAACATCCCGACGATCGCCGTAAAAACGATCAACAGAACGACCCGAGGCTTGGTGAGCTCGTAATAGTCGTGCCAGTCGGTCAGTGTTTCTACGTTCGTATTCACAGTCAGCCTATGCGAGACAAGTTCAGAAGACGTTTGATGTCTCCAACCATTTCGCTGGGGTCGGTCTCCGGTTCGAAATACATGACGAGGTTACCCAGGGGGTCCATCAGGAAGTATCCACCGGACGATAGCGTCGCAGGTTTCTTGTTATTGAGTAACGCTGAGAGATCATCGTCCCTCAAGGCCGTAAGACCCGCATGCTCATCGGCGAGAAACACTGTATCCGGGGACGATACGCCGTGCAAGAAGACCCGCTTCAAGCGATCCATCTCCTTGCCAAGCATCTTCTGCGATTGGCGCAAGGTATAGAGGGCCTGCCGACAGACCTCAGTGCACTCGCCGTCGTTGGCATAAATGAGGATCCAGTAGCCGTCTCCCTGCTTTCCCACCTCTGAGCTCGGTACTTCCACAACGACGTTAACGATGGGCTCTAGAAGTGCGCCGTGGTTGGTGCGTCCTTCGGGCAGAAAGGCGCCGCTGTAATACATCCACGTTGCAACCGCGAGCGGACCAAAGAAGACGGACGCAATGAGCAACATCTGTGCGCGCGCCCAGGTGGTCTTTTTCTGTGTCACGTGTTGAAACGCTTCTTGCGGTAGTTCCAGACCAGCAAGCCCAGGAGGACGGCGCCCATAGCGAACCACTGCAGTGCATAGCCAAAATGTTGGCCGGGACCGAACTCGGACGGCACCCAGTATCGGAGGAAACCGTGCTCCTCGTTGTGATCCATGAGCAATACAAAAGGCTGAATATCACGGCCCAGTGCGGCGGCTATTTCTTCGCTTGAGGGATACACCGCGTGCTTTGGCCATGGTTCATCTGCCGAGATTGCATTGCCCATTTTGTAACCAGGCTTCGGCAACGAACCCGCGCGACCGCGTACCGTTACGTCGCCGACCGGCAGCGCCAGACGACTGACATCAAATTCACCGCTGCCTTTTTCGACCCAACCCCGGTTAACCAGCAGCAGCGCTTCGTCGTCGGCTACCTCAAGTGGTGTCAGGACGTAATGACCGTAGCGGCTATTGATAATGATGTTATCGAGCACGATCTGGTGTTCCGTATCGTATCGGCCGCTCGCCTGCAGATTCTGAAATGAGCGGATTTCCATGCCGTCGTTCCACACCGTGAAGATCGTTTCTTCTTTGAAGGTCTGCTGAGTCGCTCTTTTCTCGAGTCCACGCGAGACCTGCCAGACACCCAGCGCAGCGAATTGCACAACCAGAAACGCGCCGACAATCAGCGGAAGCCAGGACGGCAGCTGCTTCTTGTTGTTGCTGTTCACGATATACTCCCGGCCTGGTTTCAAATGGCGATTTTCATGAAATATGTAGTCTTCACGCTGCTGGCTGCAATCCTGATCAGCCTGGGTTCGGGACTCTACTACTTGTCCCGTGACGATGCCGACTCGGTAAAAGTCCTTAAAGCCCTGAAGATCCGGGTGGGGCTGTCGGCCGTCCTGATAATCTTCCTTGTCGCGTCGTACTTCCTGGGCTGGATACAGCCCCCGGCCTAGCCTGCGGGAGTTATGGTGACAGTGACCTTAACTCCGGAGTTAAGGTCACTGTCACCATAACTCCCGCAGGCTAGGCCGGGGGCTGTATCCAGCCCAGGAAGTACGA
>JALHUQ010000121.1 GCA_022866645.1 Woeseiaceae bacterium
ACGGGTGCTGACGGACCGCGCGCCTGCTGGTTTGACGATGTCTTCCACTTTGGCGGTGACGGCTCGTTCCAGAACTTCCAGCAAGGTGATACCTGGCTGGAAGTCTGGCAGGGCGCTGCCGCAGACGATTGTGGCGCACCGGTTGCGCCGCACGATGGCAGCACCGTTGGCACCTGGCGCTATGACGACGATGCCGGCACTGTGACGGTCAATGGCCTCGGTTCCTTCCTGGGCCTGGCCAAGGCCGTAAACGGCGCGGAGTTGGCAGACCCAGCCGATGCGCCCGAGTTCGTCACCTATGAGGTGGTCGAACTGGTTGGAGGCAGCATGACTATCAGGATTGACGTCGGCGGCGGCTGGTGGGAGTTCGACCTCTTAAAAGAGTAGCGAGGTTTACTCCTTTTAAATGATGAAAAGAAATACCCGCAGTTCGCTGCGGGTATTTTTTTAGAACAGCGTATAGATAAACGGGGCGAGGGACGATCCCTGAGCGAATACGATCAGAGCACCGAGCAGAATCATTACGAAGATTATCGGGGCAAGCCAGAACTTTTTACGCTCGCGCATGAAGGCCCAGAGGTCTGCCAAGAGATCCAACATTAGAAGGGTTTCTCCAGTTTTTCTTTTGGGCTCTTTATACTTTGTACCCGGTAGCTTTTCTGCTTCGGATCGAGCGCTCTCCGCATCGAGTCCTTGCCCATGAGGCGCCTGATCACCGCCATTGGAGAGATCATAGCGAAAAAGACGATACCGAGCACGAGCGGCGTCATCACGCGGCTCGCGAGCAGTCCGAAACGCATCCACGCTCGATAAATCCAGCGTAGCCACAACGGGTAGATGAGGGCCAGCGACCAGAGTGGAGCGGCGATGAACCACGGCCAGACCGGCCAGTCCAGCTCAAGCATCCATGGGAAGAACAGACCAAAGATGACGACGACGATCGCCCCGGTCGTCAGGCCGAATTCGCGCAGGCCCTTTCGGTTAAGCTCGGGAATGATGTGATTGACGGCCATTTCAGTCGAGCTCGAATTCATCTTGCCAGCGTGTGTCGTTATCCCAGACTGGCTGTTCTTTCTTGTCCAAAATGAAGTTCTCCACAACGAGATAGTCCATCTCCGTACGCATGAAGCATCGATAGGCATCGGACGGCGAACAGACAATAGGCTCACCGCGCACATTGAACGATGTATTTACAAGGACACCGCAGCCGGTGAGCTGTTCGAATGCCCGTAGTAGTTTGTGGTAACGCGGGTTTGTCTCGTCATGAACGGTTTGAACACGTGCCGAATAATCGACATGCGTAATTGCGGGCAGCTCCGAGCGTTTGAGCTTGAGTTTCTCGATCCCGAAAAGCTGCTGTTGCTCGTCTGTGAGGGCTATCCTCAGCGCCTCCTGTACGGGCGCGACGATCAGCATATATGGACTTGGGGTGCTCTGCTCGAAATAGTCGGAAACGCGCTCCCAAAGTACGGAGGGTGCGAATGGCCGGAACGATTCGCGGTACTTGATTTTGAGGTTCATAACCGACTGCATCTTGGCGCTGCGCGGGTCACCGATGATCGAGCGGCCACCCAGTGCCCGTGGCCCAAACTCCATCCGGCCCTGAAACCAGCCGATCACGTTTTCCTCCGCGAGTAGCTGCGCCGCCTTCGAGAACAGTGTGGCATCGTCTACGATTTTATACTTCGCACCCATCTCATCGAGCTCAGTCTTAATCTGCTCGGGCATATATTGGGGGCCGAGGTATGAGCCGTGCATGCGGTCAGCGGCGGGGCTGCTGTTGCCACTCAGCTTGCGTGGCTGGTTGTCGTAGCCGTGCCAGGCAGCCGCAGCGGCTCCAAGCGCACCACCGGCATCACCGGCGGCGGGCTGAATCCAGATATTTTCGAACGGCCCTTCTCGCAGCAGTCGACCATTTGCGACGCAATTGAGCGCTACGCCCCCGGCTAGACACAGGTTCGTCTCGCCTGTTTCCTGTTGGAGCGTATTGGCGAGTCGCAAGACCACCTCTTCCGTGACGACCTGAATGGAGGCGGCGATGTCCATCTCGCGCTGCGTGAGTTTGCCTTCCGGTCTGCGCGGTGGCCCACCAAAGATCTCGTTGAAGCGGCGGTTGGTCATCGTAAGGCCCGTGCAAAAGTTGAAGTACTGCATGTCCAGGCGAAACGTCCCGTCCTCCTTTAGATCGAGAAGCCTGTCGAGAATCAATTCGACGTATTTCGGCTGTCCGTAGGGAGCGAGCCCCATGAGCTTGTACTCGCCCGAGTTCACCTTGAAGCCCGTGAAGTACGTAAACGCGGAGTAGAGCAACCCCAACGAGTGTGGAAAATCGATTTCCCAAAGCGGCTCCAGGCTCGCACCGTTACCCAGCCACGTTGACGTTGTCGCCCATTCTCCGACACCGTCGAGGCAGAGCACGGCTGCGCGCTCGAAAGGGCTGAAGAAGAATGCCGAGGCGGCATGCGATTGGTGGTGCTCGGCGAAGAGCAGCGGCGGCAGTTCTTTCGGTTTGCATCCAGCGAGATGCGCAAGCTCTTTCTTGAGAACGCTCTTGAGATAGAGCTTCTCCTTGAGCCAGACGGGCATCGCTGCAACAAAGGATCGAAATCCGTTGGGCGCATAGCTCATGTACGTCTCTAGCAGTCGCTCGAACTTGATGAGCGGCTTGTCGTAAAAGACGACCCGGTCGAGTTCATTGAGCTTCAGGTTTTCCGCTTCCAGGCAATAACGGATTGCATCGGCGGGAAATGCAGCATCATGCTTTTTTCGACTAAAGCGTTCCTGCTGTGCGGCCGCGACCAACTCTCCGTCCTTAAGCAAGGCGGCTGCACTGTCATGGTAGTAGGCGGAAACTCCGAGAATATTGGACGTTTTCGTAACTACTGCCCCTCTGCTTCTGCCCATTCTCGTGCTTCTGCGGTGTGGCCACTCATGGCCAAGAGTTGTGACATCCGCTTATACAGCAACGGGTAGTCCTTATCCTTGCCGTCTCGTATCAATGATCTGGCATATCCTTGAACCGCTTCAACATGGCGACCAAGGTCCTTGACCTTGCCACGCTCGCGTGAGTCCTTGATGAGGTTGCCATAAGCCCTGAGAGTCAAGCCGATCTGATCCGAATATTTTTCTGTCACTTCCAGTAACAGATCCGTTGCCTTTTCATAGTCCCCTGTTCTGAGATGCGCCGTTCCCAACCAGCCAATGGTCTCAGCAATCTTCTTTTCATCTCCCCGGGTGTAGAAGAGGGATTGCTCAAGATACGGTATTACCTCACGCCACTTTTGGTCCTTGCTCAATTCCTCGGCAATCTTCATGTAGCTTTCACGATTGTGTGGGTAGAGTTCAATGACTTGATTCAGGTGGTAATACATGGCTGATGGATTGCGCAGACGCCGGTTTAGGACGGCCAGTTCGAAATGAACCTTCCAGTCGGCAAGACCTGAACTGATAACGTCCCGACGCCTTTGCACCACGTCCATTGGAGATCCGACTTCCTTGCTTACACTTTCTAGTTTTTCTTCAAGAAAACTCTTGAGTTCAGCGTAATTACTCTGCCCCGGGAATGGCGGTCGAAGAATCATGGCCTGCACGGTCTTTATTTCCTCGATTGTGTCGTGATTTGGGTACCCAATCCTCCTGGCGACTTCGACGTCGGGCAAGGGTTGGTAATCATCGGGCGCAGCCAGGTTGCTCATGATCGAACGGGATAGCTCTGCTGCCAGGATATGATTGCCGGAAAAATCGTAATGAACGTGCTCAAGAAACAAGTTCCAGCCGGGTTGAAATGGTTGGCTCGCTTGCTCGAAGGCGGCGGCGCTATCGACAAAGCTGAAAGTGTCATTTTCGACGCTGGCCGCAACTTTCTGAATGATCTGATTTATCCGGGTGTCGGCGCGAAATCGCAATGCGTCCAGATCCAGGGCACGCTGATAGTGATTTTTAGCCTCTTGAAAATTTCCCGTGTTTTCGAAGGCTGTAGCGAGCCGGAAGTGGGTGTCGGCAAAATCAGGGTCAATCGCTAATGCAGCTTGAAGATGCGTAATTGCTTCATCCCAGTTCTTCTCATCTGCGCTCTGAGATCCCTTGCTGCCCAGTTCATGCCACTGATCGAGCTGCTCCATCGACAAGTCCGGTCTGTGAACGGACAGGAATGGTGCGGTGTGCCGAAGATTGACAGGTACTGAGGACAGTAATACATGCATCCCCTTATTACGAAGCGTCTCAATAATGCTTGTCAGGTTGTCTTCATAATGACCATAAACGCTTTCCATGCGAGGGTCATCGTGTGAGACACCGTGATCAGTAAACATTTGCATGCCTTCCCACTTGAGATCCTGCTTCGCCTCGGAAGGTTTGATTTGCAGAAAGAGGCTGTCCAGGGCTTGCCATATCCTCGTGCGCTTTAAAGCTTGAATCCCCCGGATCAGAGTAATGTTTGCGAGAAAATTCTCGTTGAATGTGCCAGGGCCATAGGGACCAACAACCTCATTGTTACCCATCAAGATAACGGCAAAGTCGGCCGAATTATCTGGAATCGACCTTGCAACCGCGTATACGACATGGGAGTTGACGGACGTCATTGCCGTGTTGATAACTTCAATTTTTCGCGAAGGTAGTGCAGCTCTGAGTTGCGTCTCAAGGAGCCGGTCGAGACCGTGGTTTTTATGGGGGAATCCCTGCGCTGCAGACCCACCCAGAACGTAGACCCTAATCAGCTCAGGACCACGTTCTTTGGAAAAGGTATTTTCCCGAGGGTCAATATTTAGTGACGGCGGATAGAACTGGTCAGCAAAATCAGGGTTTTCCTGGTAGTGAGGTACGCCATTGATGTCTATTTCATGGAAATAGTCGAAAGACTTCCCAACATCAAAAACCGAGAGGCTCAACTCAAGCAGAACGAAGAAAAGCAGAGGGACCAGAATGGTTGTAATAAATGTGAAGACAGCTTTTTTAATGAGATGGCCCCTGGTGATCCTAGGCAACTGCGGTCGGACAGTAACGCTTGATGAATTCCTGGTGTGTGGGCAGCTGGCTTAGCACAGCGTCCACGTTGTTACGCTGGATTTGCATGAACTGGCGAAGCTCCTGTTCATCCATCATATCCACGATGGGGTGATAGCTCTGCGGTTCGATTCCTTGCCCGAGCATTACCTGCGTCCAGCTGTTCTCGCGAAATATATCTCCCTCGGCTTCGAACACGCGGCCGCTATCACGAAACAGATCCAGGCGATGCTGCAGACTGGCAGGAATATCCATTTCTCGACAGCGACGCCAGAACTCGGAATCCGTTCGCTCTGTGACATGGTAGTGCATGATGATGAAGTCGCGGACAAAGCGGAACTCAGTGTCCATCTGGCGATTAAATTCTTCCCTGTCGGACTCGACGATGCCGCTGTAGGGAAACATCTGCAATAGCCGGATCACGCCGCGCTGGATCAGGTGAATGCTGGTGGATTCCAGTGGCTCGAGAAAGCCGGCCGCCAGCCCCAACGCTACGCAGTTTCGATTCCAGTGTTTCACCCGTTGTCCCGTGCGGAAGCGCAACAGCCTGGGTTCTGTGATGACTTCACCTTCAATATTCCGGAGCAGGGTGTCCCGGGCTTCGTCGTCACTCATGAATTCACTGCAATAGACCAGTCCATTACCCACCCGGGTCTGCAATGGAATACGCCACTGCCAGCCGCTCTCCCTGGCGATAGAGCGGGTATAAGGCACAGGCTCAGAAACGGATTTAGTCTGAACCGCTATGGCACGATCACAGGGGAGCCAGTGAGTCCAATCTTCGAACTCGGTACCCAGAGCCTTATCCATCAACAGGCTGACAAAGCCGCTGCAGTCGATAAACAGATCTCCCTTCACCAGCTGCCCTGAATCCAGGACCACCTCAGAGATGTCGCCAGACTCAGTCTGATGCACCTCGACTATTTTGCCTTCGACCCGGGTTACACCATCCTGTTCAGCAAACCGGCGCAGGTACCTGGCATAACTTGTGGCATCAATATGGTAGGCATAACTCAGCCCATCCTGTTGCAGCAGACCGAACTTGCCTGCTTTCGCGGCCATCAGCTCCGGGGCGTAGCGACCATAGTCTTCGCCAAAACCAAGCGACCTGGCTTTGAGCCAGAAGTGCTGAAACCCTGCTGCCCAGCAGCCCTGACCTGTGAAGCCAAAGGAATGAATATAATCGTGGCCGATAGCCCGCCAGTTTTCGAAACAGATGCCCAGCTTGATGGTGCCCTGCACCTTGGATAGAAAATCTGCCTCATCAATCTTCAGTAGACGATGTATCGTTCTAAAAGGAGGTATGGTCGCTTCACCGACCCCAACCGTGCCGATGGCATCGGATTCCACCAGCACTACGTTCAGGTTGGCCCCGATTAGCTTGGCTATTGAGGCAGCCGCAGTCCACCCTGCGGTACCGCCACCCACAATGACGACATTCTGTACCTTTGCAGCTGACATAAGCCTTTCGCCCTACAACAGTTTGTCTCTTAACATCTTACGAATTTGCCGCGCGGTCTGCTCATCAATAGGATTTAACACGCCACGCGCAGCTTCCGGAATGTGTTCAAAGTTGTCCGGGTCAGGATTAAACACATAAAAATCAAACAACTCTCGCCACTTTTTTCTTTGCGCTTCAGGCAGATCTCGAAGACCGAGTATCGCATGCTGCAACGCACTTAAAGGCGGCCCCAGGTAGGATGGCGTGCTGCGCCACCAGTAATTCACCAACACGTTAAAGGCATCCAACGCTTCCATGTGATGCCACCACATACTGGGAACGATGAGGGCATCCCCCGGTTCCAGCACTGACATCTGAGCGGTTTTGACTGCCTCCCGGAATTTCGGGAAACGCTCATAATCGGGCGCATGAAAGTCCACCAGGCTGATAGGTTGTCCTGCTGGTGTGAAGTCCAGCGGTCCAACATAGAGATTCGGTAACTGCTCCGGCGGAAACAGAATGACTCGCCGGTGCCCTGCGACCACACAGGCGATGTTGGAGGGGAAATCATAGTGGGCTGATACCCGACTTTGATTGCCGATCCAGATGCTGGCCAGCGGTGCAAGATGCCGGATCGGCAAGTCGTTCTGTTCGCGGAATCCCGGTAGCCAGTGATCGACGTTGGTTGAGCCGATATAGAGTGACGGTGGTGAAGGCAGGTCAACATGAGACCGGACCTGCTGCATGGCTTCCTTTAGCGCCATCCGCCGATATTCAAAATTGAAGGCGCTCATGTCCTCGTTGTAAAAGATCCGGCCAGCTGTTTCCGGTGGCGCATAGAGGGCTGTGACCACATTATTTGAGTCAAATCCCTGCAGGTAATTAATAATCTGGTCCGCTGACTCGCGGCCATGTTTGACGGCGGGCCAGTCCAGGGCCAACCCTCGCAAGACCTGCGGCTGATCAGTCGCCAATAGTTCATCGCTGAGATCTGCGACAGTGATGTCATGTGTCTCTGCAATTGTCTGACTAATTTCATTCAGGATATGCGGGCCGGTCATACGTTACACTCAGACCTCTGGCTACACTCGGAGCCGGTTTCGTCTTTCGATAATGTCACGCATCCGGGACAATGAGGCTACTGCCATGAAAACAGGTTGCAGGTAGCCAGCCTGATTCAGCGACTCCAGCACGTCTCCCTTCAGCTGATAAAGCCGTTCTTCTGCAATGCTGTAAAAACCCTGCACACTCTTTTTGCTGCCATCATTAAAGGCAATATCCAAAGTAATCTGCTCCAACAGTTCGTGCTGAAGCAGGGTGGCAATAAATCCGCTGCTGTGTTGCAGTCCACGATGCAGCTTATCCAGCAGCGCAATCTTCTGATTAAGAAACTCTGTTGCATCACCCTCAATGTCAAACAACGCTTCCCCCTCATCCTGACTGACTCGCGGGTGATCGAGATCCAGTGAAACCACCGGGGTTGCATTGTCACTCTCTCCACCAGTGGCAATCAGAAACGGCTGACGTTGTACCATGGCAGGAATATAAGCTGCATCCCAGCCATAGTCCTGCAGAAACAGATTCTGGTCCGCTTCGAAACCCATTACAGCAGCGGCAAAAAAACCACCGGTGTTCGAATCCTTGGTAAACAGGATGGGATAACAGCTCTGAATATCCCTGAACTCCATGGGGTAGGTCATCACGTACATGACTGCGTCGCCCAATGCTGCGCCGTAGCCAGTTTTGATCCGCAGTTGTCGATGTTTGTCCTTGTTCAGGACCTCGTACTGACTCATATGGACACTCTACTCGATTACCTGCTGCTTACAGCTTCTGAAATCCAAACTCTCTTACTTTGTTCAGCAGTTCCCTGTTACTTGGCAAAGCCTGCTGAAGCTGTTTTGCTCGTGCAGCATTCTTCTGGAATAGCTCTGATGCCTGACGCTGGCGCTGATCTTGCTGGTGGCTGCAGGTCTGCCGGGGTACTGTTCTGGACCCCATGCCATAAAGGATATACTGATAGCTCGCGGTGGGAAACAGGTCATCGACGGCTTCTGCATCCTGATGCCAAGGACTCCGATAGCGCCACAACAAAAGCTGTTCGCTGAGCTTTTCCGGGATGGATGTGGCAGCGTGATTGTCCTGCCAATAGGGGGAGTCGTTGCGGTCGCTCAGGACATAGTGCAGTTTCAAAAATTCGATAATCTGATTCCAGTGACGCAGAAATTTTTGGTTGTAACGTTTGGCGACAATATCCATGACTTCTCTTGTCGGGGGCAGCTGCTCCGCAATCATCCCCGCAGCGAGTTCAATCATCACCAGCGCTGAAGCTTCAAGCGGTTCAATAAAGCCCGAGGACATGCCAATAGCAACACAGTTCCTGTGCCAGAATTCTCGCCGATGGCCCGGCTGAAACCGGATCTTCCGCGGCACAACACTGGCCGCAGCCTTGTTTCCAGCAATCTCTTTGATATAGGCCAGCAGCTGAGCCGTGGCCTCATCTTCCGAGATATGAGCACTTGAGTAGACGTGGCCAGTACCACGACGCGTAGGTAATCCAATATCCCAGATCCAGCCCGCAGTCTGTGCAGTTGACTGCGTGCAGGACTGGATTGCTTGATCTTCTTCTGTGTATGGCACCTGTGCTGCCAGAGCAGTGTCGTTAAACAGATACGCCTGTTGTGACTGAAATGGGATCTTAAAGTGCTCACCCAGCAGCAGGCTCCTCGTTCCGGTACAGTCGATAAACAGATCACCGGCTATTTCACCGGCACAGTCGGTCGTGACTGATTGGATGTCTCCGTTCTCAGTTGCATTTATCTGCAACACATTCGCCTTGACGTGCTTTACACCCAGCTGCTCAGTGCAGTGCTGACGAAGCAGTTCAGAAAATTTTCCGGCATCCAGGTGATAACCATAGTTCACCACAAAGGCGTATTCCGGTGTTGTGATCTGCTTGGGGGCAAGGCAGTCAGCAAATAATGCAGTCTGAGGTGTCACAGCATCCGCAAATTGAGGTGCATCGGTCAGCGCCAGCCAATGAGGCGCAAGGTTAGTGTCGGCGTAGCCTATGGGCACGGTAAATGGATGGCTGTAAGTATCTCCAGTACCCGTATGCCAGTTGCGGAAATAGGTGCCCTGTTTGAAACTGGCATCACACTCTCGGATAAAGTCAGTCTCAGACAGTCCAATGCGCTGAAGGGTCGCCCGCATGGATGGCCAGGTGCCCTCACCCACGCCGATGGTCGGTACATCCGGTGATTCAATCAGCAACAGTTCAAACGGCTGCTGTGCCTGTGAGTCGATGCGATTTTCAGCTGCAATGACTCCAGCAGACAGCCAGCCGGCGCTGCCTCCACCCACTATTATTATTCTGGAAATTCTGTCTTCCATATTCCGACCAGTATCCCACAAACCTGCAGCATGTTGACGCTTTAGGGACGGCACGATACCCGAGACATTTGCTGCTCAAAATCCCGCGCCGGATGCGGCGTTGGACCTCGTGGCGAGGGACCAGCTTGAGCAGGAAAATCCTAGTATTTTTTCAACGATGTACCTATTCTGGTGTGAAGATGAATAAGACTTCTTTGTGTGCAGCAACTTTATGTGTGGTGGTAATTGGCGTGCAGCTGGTCGGCTGCCAGCAAGGAACGCCGGACGTTCTCGTTCCGACAACGAAAAACGTCGACGCGTGGCCCGAGCTTAAGTCTCCGGTCGAACGAGATCCCGAGATCGAGGCGCGAATCGACAATTTATTGGCGCAAATGTCGGTCGAGCAAAAGGTCGGTCAGATGATCCAGGCCGAGATCCGTTGGGTCGAGCCTGACGACGTTCGAGACTATCACCTCGGCTCCGTGCTCAATGGCGGTGGCGGTCATCCGGGCAAGGTCAAGCATGCGTCGGCCGGGGACTGGGTAGCACTGGCAGACGCGTTTTACGAAGCGTCGATGGACACCAGTGACGGCCGCCTTGCGATACCGGTGTTGTGGGGCACGGATTCGGTTCACGGTGCCAGTAATGTCTTCGGCGCAACATTGTTTCCGCACAACATAGGTATTGGAGCCGCGCACAATCCGGACCTGGTGCGCCGCATCGGTGAAGTCACGGCGATGGAAACGGCCGTTATTGGTATCCCGTGGACATTTGCGCCTGTTCTGGCCGTGGTCCGGGACGATCGCTGGGGCCGCAGCTACGAGGGTTACTCTGAGGACCCCGAGATAGTTCGTTCCTACGCAGCTGCATTGGTCAGGGGTTTGCAGGGTGAACTTGGACGAGATGACTATCTTGATGACTCGCACGTGTTGGCCACGGCAAAGCACTTTTTGGGTGACGGCGGCACCGACAATGGGCACGATAAGGGAAACAACCTGGCCGAGGAAGAAGAGCTGTTCGCGATCCACGGGCAGGGCTATGTCGCAGCGCTTGAAAGCGGTGCCCGAACAGTAATGGCGTCGTACAGCAGTTCCCGTGGCCTGAAAATGCATGGCAATCGATATTTGTTGACCGAAATTCTGAAGGAAAGAATGGGTTTTGACGGCTTCATCGTTGGCGACTGGGAAGGTCACAGCGAAATACCGGGGTGTAGCAAAATGGCCTGTGCCGCGGCGATCAACGCTGGCGTCGATCTGCTCATGGCGCCTCAGTATTGGAAGCCACTTCTGAAAAACACAATCAAAGATGTGAAGCGCGGTGATATTTCAATGGCTCGCGTTGATGATGCTGTGCGCCGTATTCTGCGAGTCAAACTCGAAGCTGGACTGTTCGAGACCGGCGCGCCGTCCAGTCGTTCTTATGCGGGCAAAACCGAGATTCTCGGTGCACCTCTGCATCGCGCAGTGGCGCGGCAGGCGGTACGCGAATCGCTGGTTCTATTGAAGAACAATGCTGCTCTCTTGCCGCTGGATCGCAGCCTCAATGTCCTGGTGGCAGGGCGCAGTGCAAACGACGTCTCGCGTCAGTCTGGCGGTTGGTCGCTGACCTGGCAGGGCACAGACAATAACGACGACGATTTCCCCGGTGCGACAACGATTTTCGAGGGCATCAGAGAAGTGGTGTCCTCCGCCGGCGGAACCGCAACCTTCAGCGAGGATGGCAGCTATTCAGACCGGCCTGACGTCGCGATCGTTGTCTGGGGCGAGCCACCCTATGCAGAGTGTTACGGGGATCTTAAACATTTGAACTATGACGCACAGGATCCACAGAGCCTTGTCGTACTTGAAAACCTCAAGGCCGACGGCATACCGGTCGTGTCGGTCTTCGTCAGCGGTCGCCCGCTCTGGGTCAACCCGCACCTGAACGCATCGGATGCATTCGTAGCGGCGTGGCTGCCTGGCACCGAAGGCGACGGTGTCGCAGAGGTTCTTTTCAAAACATCTGCCGGGGAAGTCAATTATGACTTCAAGGGGAAGCTATCTTTCTCGTGGCCGAAAAGCCTCGACCAGAATCAGTTGAACGTGGGTGACGTCGATTACGACCCTCTGTTCCCCTATGGGTACGGACTGAGCTATGCGCAAGCGCGGGAAGTATCAGACGAGTTCTCGGTCGAAACCGGCGAGGCGTACCTCAACTACGCGGCGGTGCCGGCAGGCTTTAGCTGCATCGGGTAAGGCGGGTTACTTTGCGCAAAATAGTGGTAGTCCGTTCCGTAATCGCAATTGCCGTCAGCCTGTTGCTTGTCACTTCGGGATCCGGAGCAGAGCCCGGTGATCTTGTCTGGGCCGTGAACGTCGGCGGCCCTGCCTACACCGGCATCGATGGCACGCGCTACGAAGCTGAGGCGTCCGTGAGCGGCGGGATCGTCGGGCAGCTCGACAAAGTGAAAGGCTCACAGGACGAGTTTCTATACTTCAGTTACCGTGAAGGTGCGATTGAGATTCAACACCCGATCGCCAACGGCACCTACGACATTACATTTCACTTCGCCGAGCCGCAGGATTTCGAGTCTGGTGAACGACTATTCGATGTATTTGCCGAAGGGCGGCGCGTTATCGACGACCTTGATGTCATGTTGTTTCGAGACGGCAAGGTCCGATCCGCGCTAACAGTCACCGCGCCTAATGTTGTCGTCGCTGACAATGAGCTGGACATCCACTTCGAAGCAGCCAAAGGCTTGCCAATCCTCAGTGCATTGCTTGTGCGCAGCAAAAACAGACCGGACAAGGTCTGGAATCTTGTCTGGAGTGACGAGTTTGAACGCAATGGTTTTCCGGATGCCGAGCGATGGAACATTGAGGAATGGGCGCCCCGAAAAGTGAACGACGAGGATCAGGCGTACACAGCGAGAGCAAAAAACGTGCGAGTGGAGGACGGCAATCTGGTAATTGAGGCCCACAAGGAAGATTACGAGGGCGCCCGATATACCTCCGGACGAATTCACTCAAGCGGCAAGGGTGACTTTCTTTATGGTCGTTTTGAGGTGCGTGCAAAACTGCCCAGTGGTAGGGGAACGTGGCCGGCTATCTGGATGTTGTCCAGTAATCCGTTTACCTACGCGACTAGCTGCTCGGAGGACGAGGCCTGGCAGGGCAACGACGGTTGTGATGCCTGGCCGAACTCGGGCGAAATCGACATCGTGGAGCACGTCGGTTACCAGATGAATCATGTGCACGGCACGGTGCATGCTGAG
>JALHUQ010000122.1 GCA_022866645.1 Woeseiaceae bacterium
CGCAGCGCTTCCTGTTCCGCGGCGAGGTTTCTCTCCGTAACGACATTCACGCCCTCGTCGGTTCGAATCACCAGCGAGTCTGTCGTCTGTCCCGCCAGCCACAGCGTATACAAGCCGGCCACAACCGCCGACGCTGGCAACGCGATAATGAACCACGGCCAGAACTGGCGATACCAGGGATCGGTGTCTTCTCGTTGCATATTGATGTCAGGGACTTGGGCCCAGGAAGCGGCTGTCCTCTACTCGCTGATCGCCAGTATCATCCAGCGCCTCGGCGACAAAGTCTATTTTCATGATGCCGTGGATGCTGTCGCGGTGTGCACGAGCTCGCACCGGGATCGACATTACGTCGCCGCCGACGATGGAGATCGTGTCTGCGATACCGTCCAGATAGATGCCGTCAACTCCCACGACGCTCAGTTTGAATTCTCGACTGTCATTACTCTGATTGATGAGCTTAATTGTGTAGCTGTTCTCAATAATGTCGCCGGGCAATTCGCGATACAGGGCGTTGCGATCCCGAATGACATCGAGAATGATCGGTGTCCGCAGTGCCATCGACGTAACCAGAGCGCCGATCAACACCAGTAGCAGCGCACCGTAGACGATCATTCGTGGCCGGACGACGTGCGTCTTCTCGCTCTTCAACGCGTGCTCTGTCGTGTAGCGTACGAGCCCTCGCGGGTAGTTCATTTTGTCCATGACGGTATCGCAGGCATCGATGCAAGCTGCGCAGGCGATGCATTCATATTGCAGTCCTTCGCGAATGTCGATCCCGGTGGGACAGACCTGAACACACAAGGAACAATCGATGCAATCTCCGAGCCCGGCTTGCACAGGGTCTACCGAACGCTTGCGTCCACCGCGCGGCTCGCCACGTTTTTCATCGTAGGAAATGATCAGTGTGTCTTTGTCGAACATCGCGCTTTGGAAGCGCGCGTACGGGCACATGTATTTGCAGACCTGTTCCCGCATATATCCGGCATTGCCATAGGTAGCGAAGCCGTAGAACAACGCCCAGAACCACTGCCAGCCGCCCGCCGAGAGCGTTATTAACTCCATGCCCAACTCGCGTATCGGGGTGAAGAAACCGACGAAAGTGAAGCCAGTCCAAACAGAAAACGTCACCCAGAGGAATTGTTTCGAGGCCTTGCGACGAATCTTGTTCCACGACCAGGGAGCCTTGTCGAGTTTCATGCGCTGCGAACGCGTGCCCTCGGTGAGCTGCTCCATCCAGATGAATGCTTCAGTCCAGACCGTTTGCGGGCAGGCGAAACCACACCAAAGTCGTCCCGCCAGCGCCGTGAAAAAAAACAGGGAAAGCGCCGCAATAATGAGCAACAACGCGAGGTAGGGAAAGTCCTGCGGCCAAAGTGTCAGGCCCAGGAGATAGAACTTGCGTGCGGGCAGGTCGAACAGGAAGGCCTGCCGATCGTCCCACGTCAACCATGGCACCAGGTAAAACAATCCGAGTAAGGTCAGGGTCGCCAGCTTGCTCAAGTTGGCAAAGCGGCCACCCATCTCACGCGGGTAGATTTTCTTCTGGCTCTCGTACATCGACGCGGGCCGGGGGTCATTCATGGCAGCCACTCACTAGTTCCGATGAGCGCGGTGTTTTGGGTTTCGTTTTGGAGCGGTGCGTACCAGGAACGCGGTGAGTCCCGAGCACACGAACGACAGTATCCAGAAGAAGAAAAAACCCGCGGCATAGCCAGCATCACGGCTGATCTCAAGGTCGTCATCAATCACGCTGACCAGGTCGACAGGATCAAGAAATGCAAAGAAAACCATGGTGCTGACCGCAGCACATAGAAACGAAATCCAGATGACGGTGAAGACCGCTTGCTTGTTGCGACTCCACTTTAGCGTGCCGCTGTATTCCTCATTGATCACTGTCTTTGCGACAGACTCGCGATGTACGCGGCCAGAATCTTGCTGCGATCCGCACCCAGCAGTTCGCCGTGAGCCGGCATAACGTCGTTGCGTCCGTGTGTGATTGTGGTGCGAATAGCGTCGTCGCTGCCACCGTGTAACCAGATGTCATCAGTCAGATTCGGCGCACCGAATAGCGGGTTCCCTGTTCCAGCGGCTGTATGACACGCACTGCACAGCGCGAGGAACATGGGTTCTGCACTCATCGCATTTGCATCAGCTTCAGCCAGGCCGCTGAGGCTCTTGACGTAGGCCACCATGTTGTCGATACCTGCATCGCCGCCCAACGCGGGAGCCAGTACCGGCATGACACCCATACGCCCCTGGCGAATGCTCGTCGTAATCGCCTCCTCGGAACTGCCCCACAGCCAGTCATTGTCGGTGAGGTTGGGGTAGCCGGTTGCGCCGCGCGCGTCCGATCCGTGGCAGGTCGTGCAATAACTGGCATACAGACTGGCACCGAGTTGCATGGCATCCGGCTCTTTCCTGAGGTCATCAAAACTCATCGCCGCGTAACGCTCATAGATGGGTTCGTAACGGCTTTCGGCTGCTTGCATTTCTTCTTCGTACTGACCGTGTTGAGACCAGCCCAGCAAGCCTTTAAAGCCGCCGAGCCCGGGGTACGCAATCATGAAACCAACGGCCCACGCGATCGTCAGGAAATACAGGTACAGCCACCAGCGCGGCGCAGGGTTATTCCACTCTTTGAGGTCACCGTCCCAAACATGGCCGACAACTTCATTGTCTGCGACGTTCTGCGGGCCTTGCTTGCCGGCCCACTGGATCAGCCATATACACCAGACTACGAATGCGATCGTTCCGGCAGCAACGTACCAGTGCCAAAATGCAGGCATCAGATGTTCTCCCGCTTATTGTGAATCAATACGTCCTCTTCCAGCGGCAGCGCCGCAGAAGCCTCAAAATCCGATTTTCGGCGACCGCTCCAGGCCCATACCCAAATGCCGATGAAGGCAAAAAATATCACCGCTGTCAGAATGCCTCGAAAAAGATCTATGTCCATCCAGTTCACCTGCGGTTTCTGCGATTCGTGCCGAGGCCCTGCAAATAGGCGATGAGCGCATCCATCTCGGTACGACCTTCAACGGCCGCAGCCGCACCAGCGACTTGCTCATCGGTGTACGGATCTCCGAGGAAGCGCAGCGCTTTCAACTTCCTGGCGATCAATTCCCCGTCAACGGCGTTTTCGGCCAACCACGGATAACCAGGCATGTTGGACTCCGGCACCAGGTCCCTGGGATTCATCAAATGCAGTCGGTGCCAGTCGTCGCTGTATCGTGCGCCGACACGGGCGAGATCGGGTCCGGTGCGTTTCGATCCAAATTGAAACGGTCGGTCGTAGACTGTCTCACCCGCAGTGGTGTACGGCCCATAACGTTCTGTCTCGCTGCGAAATGGCCGGATCATCTGCGAGTGGCAGTTGTAACACCCCTCCCGAACATAAATGTCCCGTCCCGCAAGCCGCAGCGGCGGGTAGGGCGTGATGTTTTCGGCAGGTTCACTAGTATCGGCGCTGAACATCAGCGGAATGATTTCAACCAGGCCGCCGATGCTGATCGCAACCACGATCAGCACCATCATCAGGTGCAGGCTTTTTTCAATAGTCTCGTGGCGCATCGTTCCGCTCTCCCTTTACGCCGGATCCAGTACCGCAACGGGCACTGGTGTCTTGCCGCTTATCGTCTTCCAGACGTTATAAGCCATGATTATCATGCCGCTGAAAAATAGCAGGCCACCGATGAGTCGCAGACCGTAATAGGGGTAGGTCGCCTTTAAGGACTCGATAAACGAGTATGTCAGGGTACCGTCGGTATTCACGGCTCGCCACATGAGTCCCTGCGTGATACCAGCAACCCAAAGCGCTACGGCATAAAGAACAACGCCTATGGTTGAGGTCCAGAAATGCACGTCTATGAGCCGGGTGCTGTACATCCCTGCTCTATTGTAGAGTCGAGGTATCAGGCTGTAGAGGGTACCGATGGTCATCATGGCAACCCAGCCGAGCGCCCCGGAATGAACGTGCCCGATAGTCCAGTCCGTGTAGTGCGACAACGCATTCACAGTCCGGATCGACATCATTGGACCTTCGAAAGTCGACATACCGTAGAACGACAGGGACACGATCATGAACTTAAGGATCGGATCCGAGCGCAACTTATGCCAGGCCCCGGAGAGGGTCATAATGCCGTTGATCATTCCGCCCCAGGAAGGTGCCAAAAGCACGATTGAGAACACCATGCCGAGCGTCTGCGCCCAGTCTGGCAACGACGTGTAATGCAGGTGATGCGGCCCGGCCCACATGTACACGGCGATCAGTGACCAGAAATGCACCACGGACAGGCGATAGGAATAGACAGGTCTGCCTGCCTGTTTTGGCACGAAGTAATACATCATGCCGAGGAAACCGGCCGTCAGAAAGAAACCCACGGCATTGTGGCCATACCACCATTGCACCATCGCATCCACGACGCCGGTATAGATGGTGTAGGACTTCGTCAGCGTGACCGGAACGGCGAGGTTGTTGACAATGTGCAGTACAGCCACCGTTATGATGAAGGCGCCGTAAAACCAGTTCGCCACATAGATGTGTTTGACGCGTCGCTTGGCTATCGTTGCAAAGAACACGATCGCGTAGCTGACCCAAACAACGGCGATCAGGAGATCGATCGGCCATTCGAGTTCCGCGTACTCTTTAGACTGTGTAATGCCGAGCGGCAAGGTGATCGCCGCAAGCACGATCACAAGCATCCAGCCCCAAAACGTAAAGGCGGCCAGTTTGTCGAACGCGAGTCGGACGTGACAGGTGCGTTGCACGACGTAGTACGAGGTTCCGATCAGCGCGGAACCACCGAAAGCGAAGATGACGGCATTGGTATGCAAGGGCCGCAGGCGTGAGTAGGTCAGAAACGGAAGATCGAAGTTGAGGGCGGGCCAGATTAGCTGTGCGGCAATAAAGACGCCGACGAGCATGCCGACGATGCCCCACACGACCACCATGATCGAGAATTGTCGTACAACCTTGTCGTTGTAGGTAGCTGCTGTGTCCAAGGAACGACCCCTGTCGTTTTGATTGCGAGTTAGTGTGGGCCGCTGCTGGTCGCGACTCTTGGTTCTTCGCCGCCGAGTATAACGCCAGAACCGGCCGAAAGCGTAGCAGGGCTGGTTTTCCGATCGGATAGGGGACGATACGTATAGCGCTCGCGGTGCGACTTCGGCCAAGAATAATGGTATTGATAGAACCTAACGGGTCCCGATGAACTGGTCCGATATAAACATGGGCGAAAATTCCTTGCCAGCTGACATTTCCAAGATCGGTGAGTCCGACGTATTCTTCCGAAATCTTCTGGAATCCGCTCCGGATGCAATGATCATCGTCGACGATAGCGGGAAAATGTTGCTCGTCAATAAACAGGCCATGCGGATGTTCGGCTATGAGCGCGACGAGATGATCGGTCAGAAAATCGAGTTGCTGCTACCCGGGCCCATTCGTGACAGGCATATCGGTCATCGAACGTCCTATGTTGAAGCCCCGAGACTCAGGCCCATGGGTCAGGATATCAACCTGATTGGCCTTCGCAAGGACGGCAGCGAAGTCCCTGTTGAGATCAGCCTGAGTCCCATCAAAACAGATAGCGGCAGATACATTTCCAGCGTTATCCGCGACGTTTCGGTGCGGCGACAGATGGAACAGGATCTCAATGCGGCCAGGGAAGCAGCAGAGCGGGCGAACAAGGCGAATAGCGCTTTTCTGGCGGCCGCGAGCCACGACCTCCGGCAGCCAGTACAGGCCTTGAGCCTTTTGAACGGCGCTTTGCGACGCACGGTCAAAGATGAGAAAGCGCTGTTGATGGTGCAACACCAGGACGCGTCCTTGACGGCAATGACGAACCTGTTGAATTCATTGCTGGACATCAGTCGCCTCGACGCCGGAGCGATCGTACCGGAGTGGGAAGATTTCCCGATGCAGCGGGTTATCGATCGGCTGTCAGCGGAGTTCGGCCGTCAGGCACATCAAAAGGGGTTGGCGTTTTCTTCCGAGTCCTGCGATGCGATTGTCCGCAGTGACCCAAACTTGCTCGCCGAGGTCGTCACCAATCTAGTGTCCAATGCGATTCGCTACACGGATAGCGGTGAGGTCAGGATGGTGTGTAAAGAGCGGGACGGTTATTGCCACCTGGAGGTGAGTGATACGGGCGTCGGCATCGAGGCCGACCAGCTCGACGCGATCTTTCGCGAATTTCACCAATGCAAATCGCCAGGAGCCAGCAAAGAGGGATTCGGTCTCGGGCTTGCGATCGTCCGTCGCCTGACCGATCTTCTTGATCATCGTATCGATGTCGAATCGGATCCCGGCAAAGGCTCCCGCTTCACCGTCGCCGTTCCAATCATTGCCGACATCGCCAGCTATGTTGACGACGAGTCGGCAGAGGATGCTGAATTGGTCGGCCGGGGCAGCGGGCTGATCATACTGATTGAAGACGACGTCAGCGTCGCCAATGCCTGGGGCTTGCTGCTGGAGGCTGAGGGTTACACGGTCGCAACCGCTGCATCCGCGCAAGAGGCTAAAGCCCTGATCCATCACGTCACAGAGCCGCCGGTACTGCTGATTTCCGATTTCCATCTGCTGGATGGTTCAACCGGTGTGCAGACCGTGAGCCTTATCCGCGAACATTACCAGTCAGATATTCCGGCCTTTATCGTCAGCGGTGATACGTCGAAAGTTGTCAAGGATTCCAGATTGATCGACAACTGCACCTTGATGAGCAAGCCCGTCGACACAGCAAGGCTGCTTGCGGCCGCTCAATACGCCTCCCGTTCCGGCTGCGTGCCGCTGGACTAGCTGGCCATAATTCGCAGCCAGCTCGTCGGCGATCTCGTGATCGCGACACCGATGATATAGGCGAAGACAGCCAACGCCCCGACAAATGCGATGATGCGAATCTGCATCGTCGCGCCGCGTTTGATCGCGAATGTTCCCAAAACGATGTAGATGATCAGACC
>JALHUQ010000123.1 GCA_022866645.1 Woeseiaceae bacterium
AGGAGCCGAACTACCGAGCTTGCGATCGCGAGTTTCACGAAGCTGCCCGTCAGCGCCATGAAAAGCGCCATCGCGCCCATCAACAGTATCGAACGGTCCGGCGTGGCGTATTTGCCGTGTATGTGCGCAAACCACGCCGGGAGCATGCGATTTTCTGCCATCGAAAATATAATTCGGGGAGCGGCCAACATGGACCCGGCAAGATTGCCGCCGATCGAAAACACGGCGGCCAGCGTAATCACAATCGCGCCCAGCGGTCCGGCAAGTGTTCGGCCAACATCAACCAGCGTCGCGCTGTTGTAATTTTCCGGCGCAATCACTGCTACGAAAACCAGAACGATGAGAAAATACAAAAGGCTGGTCGCGAGCATGGTGCCGACATAGGCCCTCGGCAGTGTTTTTCGAGGATTCGCAGTCTCGCCTGCGGTAACGCCGACCGTTTCAAAGCCGACATAGGCATAGATCAACAGCAAGGTCGTGCCGCCCAATTCTTCTACGACGAAAGGTCCCCCGGGGATTAAGGTTGCTCCGGTAACGTGTTGCAATCCAAACAAAATCATCAAAGCCAAGGGTGTAATTTTGAGAATCGTAAATACGGCCATCGTCCGTACCCCGTCGCGGACACCCGTGATGTTTGCCCAGGTCATGCCCACGGTTGCAATAGTGATGATGGCGGCGCGAGCGATGTCACTCGCAAACAGATCGTGCAAGGACGCGAGATAGACGGCCATGACATTGGCGTTGGCGGCGAATGCCGTCATGCGACTGAGATAGATTGCCCAGCCTGTGCTGAATCCCGCCAGTGGGCCGAACGCGTCGCCGGCGTAGAGAACCGGGCCGCCGGTTTCATCGTAATAACTCGACAGTTCGGCGAACGTCAAAACGATTGTGATAAACAGCGCACCGACGACGAGGAACAACCACGGGCTGAGCAAACCGGCGTTTACCGCAATTTTTCCCGGTAGCGCGAAAATACCCGCACCGATCATTGCGTTCAGCGCCAGAAACGACGCGCCAAATATTCCTATGTCACGTTTTAGTCGAACCGCCGGGTGGTCAGTGGTCGCGGTCATTTCTCGTTCTTGTTTTTCGCGCAGTGCGGTGCATTGCCAGCAATACTAGCATGCACCTAGGCGCTTTGACTGACGCTCGGATGCAACTCATTCATTTGGACAGATCGGCCGTCGCCCCGAATTCAGGGGTTGGTGCTCTCCATACTCAGGAAAATTTGTTCGCGAGTATTTGATCGAGACTGAGTTTTCCGGCACCGCGAAATATCAGCGGAAATAGCATCGCGATGAACAGCAGTGGCACACGGTAGTTGCCGAACCCTTTGTTGGTGATTGCGTATCCCTTCCATAATTCGGCCAGACTGTTCCAGTCTTCAGGCCAATGGACGCCGGAGATTGCGACGATCGAAACGACAATCAGGCTGAACGCCCAAAATCGCGTGAACAGGCCGAGAAACAGGCCTAGAGCACCCAGGATTTCGGTCCAGGTCGCCAGGAACCAGCTTATCTCGACGGGGACATGATTGAATGGGAACAAGAAATTGCCCTGAATTTTGGCGAACCAGTTTTCGCCGTTGAATTTCATCATGCCGGCCGTTCCGAATTCATAGGCCATCAGCAATCGTATTGGTAGAAGCGCCACCCAATCGCCCGCCGGATCCAGAATACCAAGCACCTGATTTTTCAGTTTCACCAATTTGTTCATTCGTGTATCTCCATCAGCCGGCATGACGCGTGCCTGTCAATATTTCGAGTTGTCTCATCTCTTCGAGGGCATCGACACCGTGCCTGATCAGTGCATCGACGTCGGGGTAGTGGATTTTGCCGGCGAGTTGCCTTAGCAAGGCCTCGCCCGTTAATCCTGTGTGATTAGTATCGACGGCGTCAAGTAACGCAGCTGTGACAGCATTAAGCTCCAGGAAACGCACTTTGTCGTCGCTGCGTCGGTAGATCGCAAGATAGGACGGCTGTTCAGTCGGTTCAGCAGGCAGGAATTCTGACGAGATGCGATGCACCGGGTATTGATAAGCAAATGCCCATGCCAAAACCGACTTCACTGGTACTTGAGTCAGCAGGTCGCCGTGCGGATCGATACCGTCAATATCGTTTTCATCCATTGACACGCGTAGCGCGAGGTCGGCGTATTCGTAATGAGCGAGTTCGATCAAGAACGGATAGTCATTATCCAGCGGCTCGTATTCGCTTCGCAGGAAGGCCAGAAACTCTTCCGGCAACTGCAGAAAATACGGTGTTTTCGCACGGTGAATTTTCATGAATTCGCGGATCAGGTGGCGCCACTGTTCATCCGAAGAGATCTTGCGCAATACAGGGAAAAACGTACCGAGCAGATTCTTGAGGTTGTTGAAAAACAGTTCCCGATAGATCGCCATGCGGCGGTCTTCGATGTCCACCGGAGCAACAGTGTTGTCCGGATCGCGTATGTGCGCGGCAAAGGCGTACTGCGTGTCCTGAAAATCCCTGTGCTCAACCATGATGAGGATGCGGCGTTTGGTGTTCGAGTTGCAGTTGCTTGATGCGTCGCACTTCGTCCAGCAATTCTTCGATCGGCGGAAAGTTGAAGTCACGTTCCAGCAGCGTCGGTACCGGACCGAATTGCCGGTACGCGTCAGCGAGCAACCCCCAGGCCTGATCATCAACGGCTGAGGCATGAGTATCGATGCGCAAATCTTCTTCCTCAACGTAATGACCAGCGAGATGGAAGTAGCGAATTCGC
>JALHUQ010000124.1 GCA_022866645.1 Woeseiaceae bacterium
GACTTTTTCTATGCAGCTCTTTGGGTGGCTTGTCATGTAACAGATGCAGGAAGTGCCCGGAGATGCTGTCGTCGTCAGTTTGCGTTTCGATGCGCACGCTGTCGACATGAAATCGATGCCAGTACAACAACATGGACGGTAAACACGAGAGCAGGCGATCGGCGATTTTGTTTTGATTCGAGAAGTCGCCTTCAGGCTCCACGTTGCCGAGAAACGATACACCGGTACGCAACACGTCCATCGGGTGAGCGTTGGCCGGTACCATCTCAAGCACGGTTTTCAATGAATCAGGAAGTCCGCGATTCGCAATTATCGTAGCAATGTACGCATCGAGCTCTGCCTGCGTTGGCAGTTTGCCGTGCAGCAACAGGTAGGCGACCTCTTCAAAACAGGCGTTGTTCGCGAGGTCGTAAATGTCGTAACCGCGGTAGGTGAGTCCTGCACCTTCCTTGCCCACGGTGCACAGACTCGTCGCGCCTGCTGTGACTCCGGCGAGACCGCCCGATTTGTTGCTCGCTGCCATTATTCTTCTCCGGTACTGAGGCCCTGGTCCTGAAACAGGGCGTCGAGTTTGTCTTCGTACGCCTGGTAGCCCAGTACGTCGTAGAGTTCCATGCGCGTTTGCATGGTATCGACGGATGCCTGCTGCGTACCGTCTTTCCTTAATGTCTGATAGACGCTGAGCGCCGCGGCCGACATCGCTCGGAAAGCACTCAATGGATACAGCGTCATCGCAATGCCGACGGTGGCCAGCTCTTCCGTCGTAAACAGCGGCGTCTTGCCGAACTCGGTCAGGTTCGCGAGTACGGGTACTTTAATGACGTTCGTGAACTCGCGGTATTCTTCTAGAGTAGTAAGCGCCTCAGCGAAAATCATGTCGGCGCCGGCCTCGACATAGACGGCTGCCCTGTCGATCGCCGCCTGCTGGCCTTCGACGGCATGTGCATCCGTGCGCGCCATGATGACGAATTGGTCGTCGATCCGGCCATCGACGGCTGCTTTCAGGCGATCGCACATTTCTTCCGGCGCAACCAGGGCCTTGCCGGGTCGGTGCCCACAACGTTTTTCCGCAACCTGATCCTCGAGGTGACAAGCGGCGGCGCCGGCCCAGGTCATCTCGCGAACCGTACGGCTGATCATTAACGCGCCGCCCCAACCGGTATCGGCATCGACGAGCAGCGGCAGCTGGCTTGCCGAGGTGATGCGGCGAATGTCTTCGCAGACATCGTTCAACGTCGTCATCGCCAGATCCGGCAGGCCGAAAGATGCGTTCGCAACGCCGGCGCCGGACAGATAGATGGCTTTGAATCCCGCTCGCTCGGCGAGCAAGGCCGTGTAAGCGTTGATGGTACCGGCGATTTGCAGCGGTTGTTCCGCTACCAGGGCCGCACGAAAACGAGCTCCTGAGCTCATAGTGGATCCTTTGGGTGGCCCGGTTTTAATTCATATTAAAACTCCGGGGCGAGGATTCTAAACCACCGGACGGTCGTTTCCCAAATAGACCGGGCGCTCAATTTCCGCTGGGGTGCTCACCGCGAGGAATCTGGCGGGTCTTCAGTGTTTCGACACTGATCTCGCCGGCAACGTGAAAAACTGCAGCTCGCCGAGATCCCCCTGGAGCGATTCCAGTTGGTCCGCGGGTTCTTCGCTGAGCTGACTGACACATAGCGCCGCCTCGCTCATATAACCATCATAGCGTTGCTTGCGCTGCGCCAACGACAAGACGGCCGGCTCACTTTCGACCCCGCCAAGAGCCGCATCAAGTGAGAACTCTTTTAATGCGTCCTTTGCGTCCTTATGCGTCCAGGTTCCGCTGCACAGGTCGAAATTGTAACGTCGCAGAAACTGGTGGCCGTGCCTGGCCACGAAATGCACCGCATCAATGACGTAGTCCGCTTCCGTATCATCCATCACCCAATGCAGACCGACGCGACACCAGCCAGGCTTCAGTCCACAGTGTCCCTCCTGCACTGCGTGGCGATAGCGCTCGGAAGTATCCTGATCAATATTCAGCAACCTGTGGCCGTAGGGTCCTGCACATGAACAACCGGCGCGAGACTGTATGCCGAACAGATCGTTCAGCAGGGCCGTAACGAATTTGTGGTGCAGATAATTGCCATCGCCGTCTTTCACATTGAAAGACATGATACCGACCCGACGAGCGGGATTCGGATCGCCCAGAATTTCGATGTTCTCGTCGGCGCCCCAGCTTGTCAGCGCCCGCTTCGTTAACTCGTGCTCTCTTTTATTGATCACGTCGACGCCAACGCGGTCCTTAATCTGAAATACGAGACCGGCCTTCAGGGTCTGCAAGACGCCAGGCGTGCCTGCCTTCTCTCGCTCTTCAACGCGGCTGATAAAGTCCTGATCACCAGGGCCAACGTAATCAACCGTTCCGCCACCACTAACACTCGGCGGTAACTCTCTATGATAGATGCGCTCATTGAATACCAGCACACCACTGGACCCCGGGCCACCCAGGAACTTGTGCGGCGAGATAAACAATGCATCGATCGAAGGATCGTCATCTTCGTCAGCCGGTTTCGGGTTCATGTCAATTTCGTCGTACGGCGCACAAGCCGCATAGTCGAAACACGCGATGGCACCGTACTGATGCAGAAGGCTCGCGATCTTACGAACGTCGGAACGAATTCCGGTGACGTTCGACGCCGCCGAAAATGATCCGATACGCTGACGGCTCTGGTATTCAGGCGCCCGCAACAAACTTTCGAGATGCCCGAGATCGATTTGTCCAGCGGCATCGAGCTGCACTGTCACCGTGGTCGCCAGACATTGCCGCCAGGAAATCTCGTTCGAATGATGCTCGTAGGGGCCTATGAAGACGACCGGCTGATCACGCGCGGCGAGTTCGCGAAATGCCTCGCTGTTGAATTCCGGGTCACCCTGGTCGAGCAGCTCCATGATGTTCTTGCGCGTCGCTGGCGCCAGCGCGACGCCGATAATTTGCTGCAACTTATCAATTGCGCCGGTGGCACCGGTGCCGCAAGCAACGACGCGCCCATCCGGGCCGGCATTCACCGAATTCTTTATGGCCGATTCAGCTTCATGCAGCAGGTGGCTCATGCTGCGACCTGTGAAGTCGTCCTCCGTATGCGTGTTCGCATAGTTTCTCTGCAAGCCCTGCAGGTATGACTCAACAAAACGCAAACAACGGCCAGACGCGGTGTAGTCGCAATAGACCATGAGCCGCTCGCCGAACGGCGAATTAAAGGTCGAATCAACGCCGACAATTTGTTGTCGCAGGTAAGGAATATCCAAGTGGCGCACCGTCATGAGATCTCCACGACCACACGGCCGGTAACCGTTCCATCAATGTAGGCCTGAAAGGCGCCGGGCAGGTCATCGAAGGATATTGTTTTCTGTCCGATAGTGTCGAGATGCCGTGGCTTGAGGTCGCTGCCGATTCTCGCCCACACAGCACGTCGCAAATCGCGGGGCGTATCCACGGAATTGATTCCCAACAAACAAACAGCTCGCAAGATGAAGGGCAGGACAGTGGTGTTTAGTGTCGCGCTCGCCGCGAGACCGATGCTCGCGATGTTGCCACCGTAGTCGACGGTCCTCGTTAGCCAGGTCAGATAATCGCCGCCGAGGTTGTCGATGGCTCCGCCCCACTCTGCCTTTTCCATCGGCCGCTTGCCGAGGTCGAGTTGATCCCGCAGCAAAATTCTCTTCGCGCCTATTTTCCGCAGGTAGGCCTCCTCTGTCGCCTTGCCAGTCAGTGCAGCGACCTCGTAACCGCGGCCGGCAAGCATGTCGATCGCAACGCTGCCGACACCGCCGGTAGCGCCAGTAACAACGATGCTGCCGCCCTCCGGCGACTGACCGTTTTGTTCCATGCGATGAATGGCAAGCGCCGCCGTGTAGCCCGCGGTGCCGATTTGCATCGCCTCAAACGCCGATATGCCGTCGGGTATGGCGACAAGACTCTGGCTGTTGACGCGTGCGACTTCCGAATAGCCGCCGTCGACAGTTTCGCTCAGGCCGCAGCCGTTAACGAGCACCTCGGTCCCCGGTGGAAACTCGCTGTCGTCCGAGCTCTCCACGACGCCCGCCAAATCGATGCCGCCATTGAGCGGATAGTGTCTGAGTATCTTCCCAGCGCCCGTTGCAGCAAGTGCGTCTTTGTAATTGATCGTCGAATGACTAACCCGCACAACGACGTTACCCTCCGTCAGATCGTCGATCGAGAGTTCCTGAAACCCGGCAACGATCTTGCCGCCTTCTTCATTGATTCTGTAGGCGCGAAAACGATCCATTACATCCCCTGTTTTTTGAGCCGCTGCAGCCAGGAAACCAATCCCTTGGCGTTCAACACAATATCGATTTCGAGTATGGATTGCAGCGCGTCATCGCTACCCTGAAAACCGTGAGCTCTGGCGCGCGATTTCAGATATTCGGCCATGGCGGACTGTATCGCCGCCTGCATGTCGTCCGCGTCTTTGTTCTCGAGTGCCATTTCGACATACGCATCGATACCGGTATGCATGTCGGCGGCCAGCCGATCAAGATTGCGAACCCGGCTGTAATGGGTCAGGTACAACTGCTCGGGATTGCAACCCATGATGCGATCGACGGACACATGCGCCGCATCCGGATCGAAATGCGTCGGTGTCGAGGTTGGAAAAATACACTCGCCTGCCGCCGTGTCCAGTTCGCGGTATGACACACCGAAACTGTCGCCTGTAAAAACGCCGCGCGATGCCGGGTCGTTCAAACTGTAGTGATGCAAGGCGTGACCTTCGGTGTGCAGCGCTTGCAGAGCCCGGCCGTTAAGATCGAACCACTGTTCATCGTCAGCGATATCGCAACGCGACTCAGCTATAGGCTGGATGTCGCCGTACAACTGCCGCGTTTCTGCGACGCCGTAAACCGCTTCGGTACCGGCTATCAGTCGTGTCGGATCTATCATGTGTGCGGCACCACGAGGGTGCACGACGCAACGCGCGTTTGGCAGCGCTTGCATCAGGAGCCCCGCACCGCCCGCGTGATCGAGATGGATGTGTGTAAGAAAGACGAAATCGACGTCGGCAACATCAAGGTTTTTCTGCTGCAGCGCATCGATTAACAGCGGCACGCTGTTGTTGTTTCCGGTGTCCACGAAAGCCGCGCGGCCGCTCTCAATGATCAGGTGACTGGCGTCCTGCAGAGGTCGTGAGTATTCGGTATCGATGGCAAGGATGCCATCGTTGAGCTGGGTGATCTGGGCGCGACGGCCGGGCAAGCTTTACTCGGGCCTGGTCGTTT
This sequence comes from Woeseiaceae bacterium, assembly GCA_022866645.1. Taxonomy (GTDB): domain Bacteria; phylum Pseudomonadota; class Gammaproteobacteria; order Steroidobacterales; family Woeseiaceae; genus UBA1847. The sequence continues at coordinate 5,269 of JALHUQ010000124.1, forward strand.
CGAGGCCGTCGAGACTCGCGAAGTATTTTGCCAAAGCAGCAACATCCTCTTCAGCTATGAGCGCGGCCTGTGCGCCCATGATGGCGTCGGTACGCGTACCGTCGCGGTAACTCGCCAAAGCGTGCTTAAGATAGTCTTCGTGCTGGCCTGCAAGCGTAGGCCACTCAGCACTAACGCTGATGCCGTTTTTCCCATGACAAGCCGCGCACGCTGCTGCTTTATCGAAGGATGCGTGTTCGGAGCCGCCCGCGGCAACGGTTGTGCCACCGATGCTGGCGAGATAAGCCGCAACATCCGCTATGTTCTGGTCCGACAGACTGGACGCATGGCCGGACATGGTGGGGTGCTGGCGTGTTTTATTGCGATAGCCGTTCAACGCCACCACGAGGTAGGCCGCCTTTTGTCCACCAAGCTTGGGCACCCGGTACGACGGATAGGCGTTGCGATAACCCTCGATGCCGTGACATCCAAGACAGGTATATCCAAGCTCCCGGCCGGCCTCGGCGTTACCGTCGGCGAACGCTGGCTGCGCGAAACAGACGATGGCAAAGAGCAGTGCCGTGGCGGTGGACAGGAGTCTTGTATTTGTAATCATTTGATTTTTCAGTGTTTACTGGCCCGAGGCTCGGCCCGGGCACTCTGTGAGGCCGCTATGTTAGTGACAGTCGGCGCGGATTTCTAGCCATAGCGCTCAGTATCTCGGGGCCTGCATGCTAGCATCCCTGCGATCTGGTCGCCGATACGAGGAATCCTGATGAAAAAAAGTGTCATTGCGTTGATATTGCTCGCTGTACTGATAATTATTGTCTCGCCGGGAATCGTCGGCAAACTGGCGGAAGACAGCGTCGGCGAAAACCTGAACTGGGCGGCCAGGGAGAGCGGTGAGCTGGTCGTCACCACCGACGGTTTTAATCGCAGCTGGTTTTCGTCAGAAGGCCAACATCGCATCGAGCTTGCAGAGGGCGGCCTTCGAACCGCGATGACGGCGCTGGTTGGTGATGGCAGCTATGAGCAGACTCCTGTGTTGTTGATCAACACCCGCATAGACCACGGCCTGATACCCGTTACGTCAATGAGTCGCAAAGAAGGCTCTCTTGCCCCCGGGCTCGGCAGTGCGGTCTCGACCCTGAGCGTTGAACTCGCCGCGAACGAAACGATAGACCTGCCAGGCACTATCTACAGCACGGTCGGCCTTAGCGGTGATCTCGACTCCCGTTACATTCTGGAGGCCGGCGCCACGGCCGTCGACGGCGGTGAAGTTACCTGGCAGCCGACGACGATCAATGTTGCCGCTCACCCTGAGACCGGCAAGGTGAATTTTGATGGCAAACTTGGCGCCATGACTTTCGGCAACGAACAACAAGTCGTGTCGATCGAGAGCCTGACTTTCGCCGGCCATCAGGCCAGCACGGAATACGGTTTTCATGTCGGCGATGTCGATATGAGCATGGGTAGAATGAACATCAATGTCGGCGGAATGGATGCCGGCGGGATGCAGGGACTGAACATCAAGGCGTCTTCGTCGGTTAACAACGGCCGGGCCGACGGCAGCGCCAGATTTGAAATGAGTGGCCAGACAATTCCAGGCTTCGGCGATATTTCCATCATTTCCGACATGAATTTTGGTGGTCTCGAAGCGGTTGCGCTGGGTGCCGTCTCGGAGCGCCTTGAGGGACTTGCCAGCGCAGCGGATCCGGCCACGACAATGTTGACGGCTGAGGAGGAGTTCAAAGACCTGTTCGCTGCCGGGCTCCATATTGGCGTTAATCAGTTCGATGTTGCGCTGCCGATGGGCACCGTTGAAATGAAGATGATTATCGATATTCCAGTGTCAGATCGAGCCGGCTTTGCGTGGACGTCGTTGTTGCTGAACTCCGTTGCTTCGTTATACCTCACGGTTCCCGAGGCGCTGGTGCAACTCGCAACGTCGATGAACCCGCAGGCCGGTGCCATCGTCGGCATGGGATACCTGAAGAAAGATGGCGACGCTTATATTATGGATGTCGACATGAAGAAGGGCCTGCTGACGATCAACGGTGCACCGGTGCCGATACCGCTGGGCGCGTTTCAATAGCGATTCGATAGAGCACACTATGAAAACATCACTCCTCTTGTTGATTCCGGCGCTCGCTCTGGCGGCCTGTTCTGGCGAAAAAGAAACGTCAATTACGCCCATAGCAGAGAAAAGACCGGTAACGCTCGAACAACACGGCGATAGCCGGATCGATGATTACTATTGGCTACGCGAGCGCGAAAATCCGGAGGTGATTGACTACCTGGAGGCCGAAAACGCTTACACCGACGTAGCGCTGGCGCCGTTCTCAGGTCTGCAAGGCATTTTGTTCGATGAAATGAAGTCACGGATGAAACAGGACGATGAGTCGGTACCGTATCGTATCGGTGAATACTTCTATTACGTCCGCTACGAAGAGGGCGGAGAATATCCGATCTACGCTCGCAAGAAGGGCTCGCTGACCGCACCTGAGCAAGTCCTGCTCGACGTCAATAAGCTCGCCGGTGATGCTGAATTCTTCTCTGTCAGGGGTTTTTCTGTGAGTCCGGATGGCAGCACCGCGGCTTATGGTGTGGATACCGTCGGTCGGCGATTCTACGACCTGTATTTTATTGACCTTGAAAGCGGCAGGTCTTTGTCCGATAAAATCGGGGACACGACCGGCAATTTCGAATGGGCCAACGACAACCAGACGATACTTTACAGCAGGCAGCATCCGGACACCCTGCGCTGGTACCAGGTTTTCCGTCATCGCCTTGGCGGCTCCGATGACGCTCTTGTTTATGAAGAGCAGGACGAGGAAAACGATCTCTTTCTGTCGAAGTCGACTTCGTCCGCCTATTTCTATCTGACCAGCGCTCAGACGGTCTCTACCGAGGTTCGTTACCTGTCAGCAAACTCGCCGACGGATGAGCCTGTCGTTTTTTTGCGCCGGGCAGAGGGACATGAATATCACGTAACGGACGGACTGGATCGCTTTTACGTTATCACCAACGACGGCGCTAAAAACTTTAAGTTGATGGAGACACCCCTTGACGACACGTCCCGGGAAGCCTGGAAAGAAGTCATCGGGCACCGCGACAACGCGTTGCTGGAGGACGTCGAGGTCTTCAAAGATTATCTCGTGGCTTCGATTACCGAAGACGGGTTGACGCAGATGGAAGTAGTCGAGCGCAAATCAGGCGCGCTCAGTCGACTGGCATTTGACGAGTCGGTTTACACCGCGTACTCAAGTGATAACCACGAATTCGATACGGCGCTGTTTCGTTACACCTACGAGTCGATGACGACCCCTGAGTCGACCTATGATTACAATCTTGAAACCCGGTCTCACCGCCTGTTGAAAGAGCAGGCTGTCGGGGGCGGCTTCAATCGCGGCGACTACCAGACGGAGCGCCTGTTCGCGACCGCCAGAGACGGAACTCCGGTGCCGATCTCAGTCGTCTACCGCAAGGGACTGAAAAAGGACGGCAAGAACCCGTTGCTGCAATATGCTTACGGTTCCTACGGCAGTAGCTCGTATCCGTATTTCAGTTCCGACCGCCTGAGCCTGCTGGATCGAGGCTTCGTCTACGCGATTGCGCACATTCGCGGTGGCTCGGAGATGGGACGAGATTGGTACTTCGATGGTCGACAACTGAAGAAGAAAAACACGTTTACAGATTTTATCGATGTGTCGAAATTTCTTATCGAAGAAGGCTACACGTCTCCAGATCATCTCTATGCTCTCGGTGGCAGCGCGGGTGGTTTGTTGATGGGCGCAGTACTGAACATGGCACCGGAGTACTACAAGGGCGTGATCGCTGCGGTGCCGTTTGTCGATGTTGTTACGACAATGCTGGACTCCGAAATCCCGCTAACATCCAGCGAGTGGGACGAATGGGGCGACCCCAGAGAAAAAGAATTTTACGAATACATGTTGTCCTACTCGCCTTACGACAACGTTGCGAAGATGAATTACCCGAACATCCTGGTAACGACCGGGCTGCATGATTCTCAGGTGCAGTATTGGGAGCCCGCAAAATGGGTCGCCAAACTTCGCGGGTACAAGACCGACAACAATTTGTTGCTGCTGAAAACCAACATGTCTGCGGGCCACGGTGGAAAAACCGGCCGCTTCCGTCGCATTGAAGATACCTCGCTTTACTACGCATTCTTCATTGGTCTCGAGGGTATTCGCGAGTAGGGCGGGTTTTCGTTCAGTAGCTAACGCTGAAGAACACCATCGGGCCGTGATGGCGTATTTTGAGATAGCCATTGACGTCACTGTCGCGTGAGGACAGTTTCAGTCCGTAATAATTGTACGCAAAGCCGACAGAGACGTTCTCACCGAGCTGGCGCTGAAGATCGAGCATCGCATAATTTAACGAGCCCTCGTAGCGGTCGAAGTCCGTGCGAAAAAACTGCAGCTTCGCACCGAGCGCCGTCTTCTCACCGAGGAAAACGGAGGCTTGGGCGCCGATAACCGGCAACGGCGTGCCCGCTATCGATTGCGCCGTCTGGCCTGTCGGGTCGGTCGTGATGTCCGTATCGAGACTTATGATATGCAGCCCGGCCATAACAGCCAATTCGAGCTGTGCATTTCTGATCAGGGAATAGGCGTAACCTGCGCGGAATACTTTTGCATCGACTCCGACGTTTACGTCAGTGCCGGCTGGAAACAGCTCATCGCCAAATTCGAGATCGTTCTTTAACGTGGTTGTAGAGCGCCGACCCAGTTCAAAATAGCCAAACTCGAGCCGGTGGTAGTGAGCAAAACGGAGGGTCGCATCGACCTGGAGCACGGTTTCCTCGTCAGGTGCGCCGAGGTAGTCTTCAATATCCACTTCGAAACCAGGAACACCATCGACGGTGTCCTTCGTGACCTTGGTGTCGATGGTGTCGAGGAAGCCGCTGATGCGAAGCTCGAATTGTGGCGCTCGTGGTGCGCTTCCATCGTATTCGCGCGGCTGAAACACGTTCGCGTTGTAGGCCAGGGCAACGTTCGCCGAGAACACCTGATCACGATCGACAATTGGGCTCGCCGTAATGTCGGAGTCGAGTCTTTCCAGCCCGAGGTTTCCCATCAGTAGCCACCTGTCGCTGAGTGCATAGCCCCATTGCAGATTGACCGACACGTTCGTGGCCGCGCTCGCCTGAAAGGCCGGTCGCGTCGCCGTGGCTTCAGCTGGCGTCACGGAATAATAGTAGTCGGCGTAGTCGGCGTTTTGGTGAGTGATGTCTATCGAGGGCACGAAATAACCGCGCGACCACCCTTTCGGTATCTGGAAGGACAGCTCACTCACCGACCCGTCGTGTCGATTGGTCGGTTCGAAAAAGGTCGTTAGATTGATGTGCACGGGCCAGCCGCGCCAGCCGATCGTTGGTCCCGCTTCCAGCGTCCATTTGCGAGCCGAAATTCCGAGCAGATCGTCCGTCTCAAAATCGCCGAAACCGAGGGTCTGGATCCGGCCAATTGCGCCGAGCTGCCAGCCGTTTTCAGTGACCCAGCGAACACCGAGTCCGCCGCCCCGAATCAACAGCCAGTCATCTGTCAGTGCGGCGGGTCTGAAAGACGTAAGGAGGGGATATAAAATGCTGCTGTCTTTCGCGCCACTGTAGAGATTCTGCTTGCCCGAAATACTGATGCCGAGCGCATAGTTGTTCAGATCGTAGTTGCGGACGTAGTCGACCAGCGAGTCTGAATGTGCCCATTCGGAACTGAGTAAAAGACAGCTCAGTGCCGCTGCGCGCCACATGCGATTCATAACGGAGGTGGCCCGTCCTGTTTTGGGTTAACGCGCGAGCAGTCCGTCGCGCCGCATGTTCGAGGTGATTCCTTTCGCCTCACTAACAATAATCGAGTAAATCCGATCGTGGATCGCGTCCTGGGCAACCTTTGAGGTGGACTCGATTGCCCAAACCGGCTCCTGACGGGCCACCGAGATCAGTTGGGTCGCCAGCCTGACCGCGTGATTAAACTCGACCGTCTGTGGCTCTACGTACATCGTCGCATTGATTGCGTACACGTTGTAATAGTAGGTCGAGTCCAGGCTGTACTTGTATCGAGTGTTGTCGTCCTTCTTGATCTTCGCGTCGGACTCAAAGCTGACCAGGCGACTGACCAAACGGCATCCGCGCCGATTTTATCGACCATTGCGACAAACGTTTCCCGGGTGGCCGGTGTCAGGGAGTTCATCATAGTGGTACTCGCAACCGCCTCGGTCCCGAAGCCGGACAGCTGATCAACTATTTCTTTCTCGAGATAGCGGCGCGTATCGAATGAATCAAACAGGGCTACAACCAACACCTTCTTATAGGGCGCGTCTGCCGACTTTGGCAGGTCCATGACCCGAACAACCTGGGAGCTGGCTGCACAGGCACCGAGCACGATAGCGAGCCCCGAAATCAACAGGATTTTCCGCAGGATAGATGTCAAAAACAAGGTGAAACCCTCGGTAGAATTGAAATTAATAGACGCATCATGCTTATAACGGGATAAAAATGATAGGGGCGCTGGCCGGCCCTCTTTGTCCGGTGGTGCAGGGGCATTTCAACATCTTATTGGTTCTGGTTGCCTGCTATCGCGGTGATATAGTGACGCTGGTTTCTTGCTAATAAGGTGGTTTCATCGTGATCACGAATAGTGCGCCCGGCTTCCAAACGGGCATGGCAACACTCCTTCTGCTCTTGATAAGCGGGTCCGTATTCGGCCAAACACATGATCCGGAAGCCCTGGCGGCGGCCAGAGCTGAGCTGCAAGCGGAGCGCCAGGAAATTCTGCGCCAGGAACTGCGATTGACGGAAAGCGAATCTTTATCGTTTTGGCCAATCTACGATAATTACCGGCGCGACATGATGCAGGTGCGAGACCGCCAGGTGGAGATGATTACTGGCTATTTGCAGGCCTATGACTCAGGCGAGCTCAGCGATAGCTATGCCGACAAGCTGCTGAAAGATTACTTCACGATCGAAAATGATGTACTGAAAGTAAAGAAGAAATACCTGCCAAAATTTAGAAAAAATCTGTCTGCGTTACACGTCGCGCGTTTTTATCAGCTCGAGAACAAAATTGACGCGGAAATTGACGTCAATCTCTCGGACATGATTCCGCTTGTGGACCCTGGTTAGGTCAGACATGCGATCCGATCAACATCGAAAGTTGCTGTCGGCAGCGCTACTCGCAATAAGTGTGTCGGCGCTGTTTGCGTGCACAGCGGTCGAGGCTGCGGCCCCCGGCCCAGCCGCCTGTAGCCTCGGTGAATATCAACGTTCGGCTCGCCCGGATGCCGCGGGCACAGCGACAACGGTGTCGCTCGGACTACTATTGGCGGACCTGATAGCCATCAGCGACACTGATCAAACCGTCACGCTGAATGTGCTGCTGACCATGGAGTGGACTGACCATCGCCTTAGCCCGGTTGCGGGCTGTCACTACTCAGCCGCGGACATCTGGACACCGGATATTCAGTTAACAAACTCAGGGTCCCTGGCATCGCGGCAGCCAGCCGAGCTCGTGATTCAGGACGGCGGCCGGGTTGTTACCCGCGTCCGCTTCGAAGGTACTGTTTCCAACCCGTGGCACATGAAACGCTTTCCCTTTGACAGCAACAATATTCTGCTTCAACTCGTGAGTCTGCGATACAGCGCAGCAGAGGTGTCCTTTCTCGTTAACGAGTCCTGGACAGGGCGGCGATCCGTGATGACGGTCCCGAATTGGGACATCGGCAAGCCGACCGCCAGTGTCAATTCGATAATGATGCCGCTACTCGGGCATGAGGCTTCGCTTTTTTCATTCGAGATTCCCGCGTCGCGGCTCGCCGACTACTACATCTTTAAATTCTTTTTTCCGCTGTGCCTGATCGTGATGATGTCGTGGGCCGTTTTCTGGATCAGCCCGGATCATCTCGGAGCACAGATATCGCTGTCCGGAACATCGATGCTGACCCTGATCGCATACCAGTTTACGATAAACGACCTGTTGCCCAAGGTTGGATATCTCACGATTATGGATAAATTTGTACTGGTATCATCGATATTGGTGTTTCTCGCACTGGTGGAGGCGATCACGTCTGGCGCGATGGCGCACGCAGGAAATATCAAAGCCGCTGAAAGGCTTGACCGAATTAGCCGTTGGCTATTTCCAGGTGCCTACGCAATTATCGTCCTGGCGACGCTGTTGTCTTGACGCCGGGCATCGAGATCCGCAGGTCGATTTCGTCCACCCTGTGGCACGCAACCCGCGAACCATCCGCGTCCCGCAGCGCTGGTTTTTTTTCGACACAGATATTAGCTGCGAACGCGCAACGCGGATGAAACGCGCAGCCGGACGGCGGCGTTAGCGGCGATGGTGTTTCGCCTCTGAGTGGCGCTCTGACCGGCGCAACGCGTGGGTCGGGTACCGGCGACGCATCGAGTAAAGCTTTTGTGTACGGATGAGACGGCTTCGAAAACAACTTTGCGGTATCGGCAATCTCGACCAGCCGTCCAAGGTACATCACGGCAACGCGGTGGCTAATCGAACGGACGACCGCCAGATCGTGCGATATGAAGATTATCGATAACCCGGATTCACGCTGCACATTTTTCAGCAGCTCCAGCACCTGTTGACGAACGGTACCATCAAGCGCGTTTACCGCTTCGTCGCAAATCAGGATTTTCGGCTCGAGTATCAAAGCGCGAGCGATGGCGACGCGCTGTGCCTGGCCACCCGACAGCTGATGCGGATAACGCCGCAGATAGCTTTCGTCCAGACCGACTTTTTTGAGTATGGCGATGACCCGTTCGCTGCGGCCGGCGCGCGATAGTTTTGCTTGATGAACGAGCAACGGCTCGCCAACGATGGCCGATACCCGCAACGACGGATTCAGCGCGCTGACCGGGTCCTGAAATACCAGCTGCAAGTCCCTGCGTTGAGACGCCGCGCGTGACTGCACCGGGCCTTCGAGCGCCTCGCCTGCGTACACCGCCCGACCGGCGCGCATCGGAATCAATCCGAGCAGTGCCCGCACCAGGCTGGATTTTCCGGAACCCGACTCGCCGACGATCGCGAGCGTTTCTCCCTTGCGTAGCGACAGGCTCACATCCGCGACGGCCACCAGCTGGTCCTTCGCTGCGTTTCGGAAACTCACCGATGCGCCCTCGACGCCGAGCACCGTTTTTCCGTTGTTCGGTTCCTGAATCTCGCCGCGATCTGTTCGCAGCGCCGCCGCCAGCAGTTTCCTGGTGTGCGGGTTTTCGGGTGACGAAAATACTGACGTTGTTGCTCCCGACTCGATCAGCTTGCCCGCCTCAAGCACGAGCAATCGCTCGCAGCGACCGGCGACGATGCCGAGATCGTGTGTGATCAGCAACAGCGCCGTGTCGTCGCGTAGCTCTTCAAGAAGATCCAGAATTTGCGCCTGCACGGTAACGTCGAGTGCTGTCGTTGGCTCATCGGCGATCAGCAGGTCCGGCTCACAAATCAGGGCGGACGCGATCATCACTCGCTGCCGCATCCCACCCGACAACTCATGCGGGTAAGCGCGAAACTGTCGCTCCGGGTCCGGCAGACCAACGCGTTGTAACATCGCGATCACCTTCGCGTCGGCATCCTTGTTATTTGCCAGTTCGTGCTGCAGCAAGACCAGCCGCAGTTGCTGCCCAATTCTGAGATAAGGATTGAGCGCCTGCATCGGGTCCTGAAAAACGATGCCAATGCGGCGGCCACGAACTCGATCCAGCTTCTTGTTGCTCTTGTTCGCGAGCTCTTCGCCGTCGAAGATGATGCTGCCGGTCAGCTTCGCGTTTCCCGGCAACAGCCCGAGCAACGAGAGTGCCGTTTGCGACTTGCCGGATCCGGATTCACCGACGATGCCTACCGACTCGCCGCGACTCACTTTGAAGCTCACGCCGTTAACGACCGCGACATCGTTGTATCGAATGTTAAGGTGCTTGACCTCGAGCAGGCTCATTGCGACTGCCTCGCGTCAAAGAAGTCGCGCAATGCATCACCCAGAAAGTTGAAGCTGAGGAGTATCAGCGCAAGCAGCGCGGCTGGAATCAACAACATCCACGCCGCCCCTTCCATTTGGTTGACGCCGGCATCCACAAGCGCACCGAGAGAGGTTTGTGGTTCCTGCACGCCGAGCCCGAGGAAGCTCAGGAATGACTCTACCAGGATCGCCTGCGGGATCGTGAGCGTCACGTAAACCGCGACGATGCCGAGCAGGTTCGGCGCGATGTGGCGAAAGATAATTCTCATGCTGCTTACGCCGGTCAATCTCGCCGCATCGACAAACTCTCGCTCGCGAAGGCTTAATGTCTGGCCACGAACGATGCGCGCCATATCGAGCCAGTTGATCGCACCGATCGCTACGAAGATCAATAGGAAGTTTCGCTCGAACGCGACCATCAAAAGTATGACGAAGAAAATGAACGGCAGCGCGTACAGCGTGTCGACAAAACGCATCATGACGGCGTCAACTCGCCCGCCGACATAGCCGGCAATCGCGCCGTAGCTGACGCCAATAATGAGACTGACGAGGCTTGCCACGACGGCGACCAGCAATGTAATGCGTATGCCGAGCAGCGTTCGCACGAACAAGTCGCGGCCAAGGTCGTCCGTTCCGAACCAGTGCATGCCGGCGGTGCCGGGCGCCTGCAGGATTGCATCGAAATTGGTCGCCTGATATTCATTTGGGCTGAGCCACGGACCGACGATGGCCAGCAGCAGTATGAGCAGCAGCAAGCCGGCGCTCGTTTTCACCGCTGCCGCACTCGCGGATCGATAACGCCGTACAGCAGATCGACAGCTAAGTTCAGCGCAATGATCAGTGTCGCGTAGAAGATGACGATGCCGAGCACAAGCGTGTAGTCACGATTGAGCGCGCCGCGAACAAAAAATTGTCCCAGACCAGGAATACCGAACACCTCTTCGACAACGACTGACCCTGTCAGGATTGCGGCGATCGCCGGCCCCAAATAGGACAGCACGGGCATTATTGCGGGCTTGAAGGCATGCACGCGGATGATCACTTTGGTCCCCAGGCCCTGGGCGCGGGCCGTACGTATGAAGTCTGTTCCCAGCACGTCGATCATGCTCGCGCGCGTCAGCCGGGCAATGTAAGCGATCTGTGGCAACGCCAGCGTAATCACGGGCAGGATATATTTCGCGGCGCCGGACGCACCGCTCCAGCCCGCTGGCAGCCACTGCAAATTAACCGCGAACAAAAGGACCAACAGTGGCGCCACCACAAATACTGGTATCGAAATTCCGGTCACCGCGAAGAACATCACCATGCGATCCAACATCGAGCCCTGCCTGAGCGCCGCCACTATCCCGCTGCTGATGCCGACCAACAGCGCCAACGCCATTGCCAATACGCCGAGCCTCAATGAGAGGGGAAAACCGGAGCGGATGAGTTCGGCAACAGTGTAGTCACGATAACGATAGGAGGGGCCGAGGTCACCGTGCAGCAATCCGGACAGATAGCGAGCGAACTGTGCCGGCAGTGGCTCGTCGAGGTGATAGGCGGCCTGAATGTTCGCGGCAACATCAACGGGCAACACGCGCTCGTCATCGAACGGCCCGCCGGGTGCGGCATGTACCATCAGAAAAGCCAGGACGACGACCAACAACAGAGTCGGTATTGCCCCCAGCACTCGGAGCAGGGTGTATCGCAGCAAGTTCTCTACCCGCGCGGCTATTGTTCCGCTTTGAGACTTAAGTGTTGAGAGTAATGATAATCAAGAACGTTGTCGCCCCAGCCTGCAACGCGCGGCTTGACCAGGTGCTTGCTGACGTAGAAATAGATCGGTATCGCCGGGTAATCGGCGAGCATCACCCGCTCCGCTTCTTCAAGGTACAAACGGCGACGCGACAGGTCGACTTGCTCCGCCGCGCGCTCGAGCAATGCATCGTATTCTTCGCTGGCGTAACCCGACACGTTGGCCGCGTTTTTCGATTGCAGAATGTTCAGGAACGTGTGCGCATCGTTGTAATCGCCGATCCAGCTCGACCGAAACACCTGCGTGATTTCCTTGTCGCGGATGTTGGCAAGCAACACTTGAAATTCTTCGTTGACCAGGACCACCTCAAAACCGAGCACCTCGCGCCACATCGACTGTATCGCCAGCGCAATCTTTTTGTGGGTGTCGCCGGTGTTATAGCGCAGCTCGAGTTGCAGCGGATTCTCGGCGCTGTATCCCGCCTCTGCGTACAGCGTTTGCGCCAGCTGATTGCGCTCTTCCTGCGTCAGCGCCGCAAAGCTCAGCTGTGTTGGCTCGTAGTTATCGACGCCCGGCGGCACCCAGCTGTAAGCCGGCGTTTCGCCTCGCCCCGTCACTTTTTCGACCAACAACTCGCGATCGATGGCCATCGACAACGCTTGCCGTAACTCGGGGTTGTCCTTGAAGGGCGGTTTGGTCAGGTTGTAGCCGTAGTAATAGATATTGAGTACCGGGGCGATGTGCAGCTCTTGGCCCGCCACCCTCTTAACTTCCTCGAAGTTGTCGGACGGCACCGCACTTGTAATGTCCAGCTCCCCAGCCCGGTAGCGCGCGTACTCCGTCGTTTCCTGGCTGAGGATGTGATAGCGAACTTCGTCTATCGCCGTATTCGCGTTGTTCCAGTAGTGTTCATTGCGAACCAGCGTCAGCAGGGATCCGGGGATCCAGGCGGTTAATACGTATGCGCCGTTAGTAACCAGATCTCCGGGGCGCGCAAAATTTTCGCCCTGTTTGGCGAGTGAGCCGGGGTGCATCGGAAAGGTTGCGGGGTGCGTAAGCAGGCTCAACAAATAGGGCGTCGGGCGTGCGAGCACCACTTGCAAGGTGTGGTCGTCGATTGCCTTCATCTCGGAAACGTCCTCGAGAAACTGTGCGTAAAACGCGGCGGTCGCGGGGTCGACAAGGCGATTGATAGCGAACACAAAATGTTCGGCCGTCAGCGCGTCACCGTTAGACCATTTCGCATCTGGTCTTAAGTGAAAGGTATAGGTCAGCAGGTCGTCAGAAACCTCCCAGGACTCGGCCGCACCCGCCGTGAGTTCGCCGGTCGCCGTGAAGCTGACAAGACCCTCGCCTAAATCACGCAAGACATCGGCGGCCTGCAGGCTTCTCGCTTTATGTGCGTCGAGGGACTCGGGCTCGGCGCTGAGCCCCCGATTGAGAACCGACGACGACGAACTTGCGTCCTCAGAACTGCCGCATGCGACGATGCCCGACAGCACCATAAGGAACAACAAAATACGTATCAGTTTCACGGCAGGAAGCATACCTGAATGCCCTGCAATTTTTCCCGACTGCATCACATCAGTGGTTGGCGCTGAAAAACCTCGGGCGCACGTCGTGCAGCAGCATAATCGGACCGAGCTCAACTTTGCCTGTAAGCGCGACCAGGCTTCAGGCTGTTCTTCTGAGCGTACGCTTTTTCAGGTGAATCAATAACAGGGACACGGCGGACGGCGTCATTCCTTCCAGGCGCGAGGCCTGGCCGACGGTCATTGGTCGCGCCGCGACGAGTTTCTGTCGCGCTTCATTCGACAAGCCGTCGACCTCCGCGTAGTCAATATCTTCGGGCAGGCGCAACGATTCCTGCTTCGCGTGTTTCGCGACCTCGCGCTCCTGGCGATCGATGTACCCGGCGTATTTCGCCCGCACCTCGAGTTGCTGTGCTACCTGCTCGCGTTGTTCGTCGCTGTCGAGATCCATCGCGTCGCCCGTGCCGACGACAGATAAGGCAACGATATCCTGATACTTTAATTCCGGGCGCTTCAACAGCGCCGCAGCGGTTGCGCTCTCGGCCTTTATATAGATGCCCTCAAGCCGATGCTGTTCTTTTTCTACCGCCTCGCACTTCGCGTTGAATATTTTCCAGCGCTCATCATCGACGAGGCCGAACTCGCGGCCTATTGGCGTGAGGCGCAAATCCGCATTGTCTTCGCGCAACATCAAACGGTATTCCGCGCGACTCGTGAACATACGATACGGCTCGCTGACGCCGCGCGTGATCAGGTCATCAACCAGCACGCCAATGTAGGCTTCGTGGCGTTGCGGGAACCACTCTTCCTGCTGCTGCGACTGTCGCGCCGCGTTGATGCCGGCGAGCAGTCCCTGTGCGCCCGCTTCCTCGTAACCGGTCGTGCCGTTGATCTGGCCCGCGAAGTACAGGCCCTTAACGTGCTTGGTTTCGAGCGTGGGCTTTAGGTCGCGTGGGTCGAAGTAGTCGTACTCGATCGCGTAGCCCGGCTGCATGATGTGTGCGTTTTCGAATCCCGTGATCGAGCGTACGAAACGAAGCTGTGTCTCGTAGGGCAGGCTCGTCGAGATGCCGTTTGGATACACTTCGTTCGTCGTCAGCCCTTCGGGCTCAACAAAAATCTGGTGCGAGGTTTTGTCGGCGAAACGCACGATCTTGTCTTCGACCGACGGGCAATACCGCGGGCCGACACCTTCGATCATTCCGGTGTACATCGGCGACTCGTGCAGCGCGCCGCGAATGATGTCGTGTGTCTCTTCCGTGGTGTTGGTGATGTGGCAGGAAATCTGCTGCGGGTGATCGCGGCGTGTGCCGAGGAACGAAAAAACAGGCGTCGGCTCATCGCCAGGCTGCTCGACCATCAGCTGGTAGTTCAAGGTTTTGCCGTCGAGTCGCGGCGGCGTGCCGGTTTTCAATCGCGCGACATTGAATGGCATCTCGCGCAGGCGTGCTGCGAGTTTATTGGATGGCGCATCGCCGACCCGACCGCCGGCTTTCTCTGTTAGTCCAATCAGGATGCGGCCCGCGAGGAAGGTGCCGACCGTTAGTATCACGGTCTTCGCCATGAAGCGGAGGTCTTCGCCGGTGATGACGCCGGCAACCCGGTCGCCTTCGAGAATCAGGTCTTCAACGGACTGCTGGAACACGGACAGATTCGGCTGGTTCTCAATCATCGTTCGCACCGCGTGGCGATACAGCTGCCGGTCGGCCTGTGCGCGCGTGGCACGAACCGCTGGCCCCTTGCTCGAATTCAGCGTGCGAAACTGGATGCCGGCGATATCGATGGCCCGCGCCATCGCCCCGCCCATCGCATCGATCTCTTTGGTCAGATGCCCCTTGCCGATGCCGCCGATTGCCGGGTTGCAGCTCATTTGCCCCAACGTCGCAATGTTTTGCGTGATCAAAAGCGTCCGCGCGCCCGAACGGGCGGCCGCGAGCGAGGCCTCCGTACCGGCGTGTCCGCCGCCTATCACGATGACGTCGTAGTTTTCTGTCATTGGTCAATTATTGATCAATCTTCGGTCGCGCATTCTTTACTATTTGCTGACGCTTGTCCAAGATAGCGCGCTGTTTCGCGCACCGAGCACCGCATGCCCCGAATCGCTATCACTCTGTTCATCGCCCTGCTTGCGTCGGGCCCGGCTGCCGCCACAACCCTCGAACTCACGGATTGCCGCATCAACGCCGGCCCGGGCTCGCCCAGCATGAAAGCCCGCTGCGGCACCCTGACCCGCCCCCTCGACCCCCAACGGGGTCGGGGCCCTTCTGACGAAAAGGGCTCCGACCCCGTTGAGATCGAGCTTCGGGTTGTCGTTGTTCCGGCTCTTAACCTGACGCCCGAGCCGGACCCGCTCCTGCCGATCGCGGGTGGCCCCGGGCAGGGTTCCGTGCAGTTTTACGCGTCGTATTCCTGGGCCTTCGAAGAGGTGCGGAAAAATCGCGACATTTTGCTGATCGA
>JALHUQ010000125.1 GCA_022866645.1 Woeseiaceae bacterium
CGATACCGTGCCACCATAGATTTCCGCCATGCACTTCGTCAGCGCTGCCGTCAGTGTCGTTTTACCGTGATCAACGTGACCAATCGTGCCTACGTTTAAATGCGGCTTGTTTCTTACAAATTTTTCTTTAGACATGAGCCTTTCCTGCTTATCTAAAAATCAAAAAAAATAGAATCGTTTTCTAACTTTGGAGCCCACACCCGGATTTGAACCGGGGACCTCTTCCTTACCAAGGAAGTGCTCTGCCCCTGAGCTATGTGGGCAATTCGTCTTGCGAGCCAGCCAAGGCGTTACAGCACATCCTTCCAATAATGGAGCGGGTGATGGGAATCGAACCCACACCATCAGCTTGGAAGGCTGAGGTTCTACCGTTGAACTACACCCGCCTGATATTCAAAAACAATCACCGAACCACGACTCCTTATATAATCATGGTTCATAATTCATTCGCCCCGCGTCAGCACGAACCGGACGCCCGCCTTTTATTCGGCGTACAAAAATCCTGACAGTTCTGGTTGTTTAACTGTCCGGATGTCATATGTCCTGTCTGTTTCGCCGCGTTGCTGGCCTCTGGCTGAACCCTTTCCAGCCACACCATCATCTGGTGGAGGGGGTAGGATTCGAACCTACGAAGGCTGAGCCAGCAGATTTACAGTCTGCCCTCGTTGACCGCTTGAGTACCCCTCCGGTACGCAAGCCGCGCATTGTCTAATTACACTGTCCTAGTGTCAACAGCTAAACGGCTGAATCTTCATATTTCTGCAGGATTGACGGGTTGGGTTAAAAGCAAGGCTTGTCGCGGTTCCCAGCCAGGAACTGCCACATTCAGGTGGTTTTCGCCCAATGCCACGGTTCGTAAACGAACCCCTGCCGATTTTCACGTGGATAGCTCATACGGAACCCGTACTGCGATGCGTTTTTTTCGAGCCAGACAAATGCCTCTGATGACTCGAATTCCTCAGTCAGCGGCCGCGACCCGGGTGTCGCGATATCGATGGCTCTGCCCGTGTGATGTTCGCTGAATCCCGGCGCCGCATTGACGCTCAGTATGTCGCTAAGTTCTTGACCCGCATTGATTTTGTTGCGAATCAGGCTCGCCTGATATGCAATGCTTCGAAATCCGGAAACGATGAGGAGCGCGATGCCGGCATCGCGCGCCACCGCCTGCATTTCCTGCCAGCTGGCGGCCGTTTCGGGCGTCAGTCGTTGCATTCGACCGACCAGATTGGGGCCAACGTCAACCAAATCTGCTGGCTCTTCGAATACGGGTTTGACGCCGTCGCTCCCGTAGTCGTCCGGAATACCGAGTTCTTTGTGAAGTTCGAGTAGCATGTGGCGAATTGTACCGCAGTCCCTCGGCCTCCGAGAATTGAAAGATGACAACTGACAAGATTTACCAACAACAATCTGAAGAAAAACCGTTCCGCTTCAACGAAGAGGTTGCCGGCGTATTTCCGGATATGCTGCGGCGCTCGATTCCTGGCTATGCCGCGACTATTGAGGCCATCGGCTCGCTCGCCGCTCGCTACGTCCGGCGTGATACGAACTGCTACGACCTTGGTTGCTCTTTGGGTGCGGCAACCATTGCGATGCGCCAGGGCATAAGGGTTCCGGGCTGCCGGATTGTGGCAGTGGATACCGCGCCCGCTATGACGATTCGATGCGAAGAGATAATTGCCGAGGACGATCGGCGCTTCTCACCGCCCACGTCAGTTGACGTCGTGGAGGCCGATATTCGCAACATCGACATTGCCAATGCCTCTATGGTGGTTCTGAATTACACGCTGCAGTTTCTCGCGCTAGAGGATCGTGATGCGCTGATGCGAACTATCCACCATGGCCTGAATGACGGTGGCCTGATGGTGCTATCGGAGAAGGTAATCGATGAGAACGCCGAAATGGAGCAATTGCTTGTCGATTTACATCATGAGCATAAACAGCGCAATGACTACAGCGCATTGGAAATCAGCCGCAAGCGTGCGGCGCTCGAGAATGTGCTTGTCCCAGAAACGGTCGGCGCCCATCGCGACCGCCTTATGTCCGCGGGCTTTCGACATGTGGCCGTTTGGCTGCGCTATTTCAATTTTGTATCGATCATCGCCATAAAATGATCAACACAACAGAACTCGGGGCCTGTCTGCGTGCTATTGGCCTGGACGACTGGCCAAACGCGCTCGCGCCGTTAGTTGCGGAGCGTTTCTCAGTTGCCGGCCACGGTGACTACGACGTCTGGCGTGACGTTGTAAATGCCCTGCGCGTCAGGACCAACGCCCCTCAAAATATTCGCGACTTGCTGTTGAAGTTGTCGCCGTGGCGAAAAGGTCCTTTTGACCTTGCTGGTGTACATATCGATTCCGAATGGCGCAGCGACCTCAAGTGGGCGCGCGTCTTGGAGGCAATTGCGCCACTCGATAATCGTAATGTGCTCGACGTCGGTTGCGGAAATGGCTATTACGCTCTGCAAATGCGCAAAGCAGGTGCTCGAGCGGTGATCGGTGTCGACCCGACGTTACTCTATGTCATGCAATTCCTCGCGGTGAACACCTACGAACGCGACCCCGGTGTGTTCGTGCTGCCGGCGCGCCTGCATGAATTGCCGTTACCTGCCCGAAAGTTCGACACCACATTTTCTATGGGTGTGCTTTACCACCAGCGCGCACCAATCGATCATTTGCAGCAACTCAGGCAGACGTTAAGGCCCGACGGACAATTGGTACTCGAAACGATCTACGTTCCTGGCGACGAGTCTTACGCTTGCACACCGGCAGATCGATATGCGCGTATGCGAAATGTCTGGCTGCTGCCGACGATCAGCGAACTGACGACCTGGCTGACGCGCTCCGGCTACGTGGACATCAGGGTTGCCGACAAGTCGACAACCAGCACCGATGAACAACGATCCACCGAGTGGATGACCTTCGATTCACTCTCTGAAGCCCTGAACCCTGTAGACCCGACCCAAACCGTGGAGGGCTGGCCAGCCCCGCATCGCGTTGTGATGACTGCAACTTCGCCCTGAAGAGTTAAGGTCACTGTCACCTTAACTCGGCAGTTAGGGTGACAGTGACCTTAACTTGCGTTCTTACCGCTTGCGGCGTAATTTCTGTCTCGACAGAAGAAAGAGAAACAACTGATGAAAATGACACCTGCCGTTGAGAAGTATGTTCTGCACTGGGGTGAAATGGGGACCCGCTGGGGCACTAACCGCACTGTCGCCCAAATTCAGGCCTTGCTCTATCTCTCTCCGAAACCCCTTCGAGCCGATGAAATAGTGGATCTTCTGTCCGTCGCTCGCTCCAACGTCAGTACCAGCATTCGCGAATTGCAAAGTCATGGGCTCGTCAGAATGACGCACCTGCTCGGCGATCGACGTGACTATTTTGAATCGCTGAACGATGTTTGGGAGTTGTTTCGAGTCATCATCGAGCAGCGCAAGCAAAAGGAACTCAATCCCACGCTCGTGATGCTCAAAGGCTGTGCGACTGAAGTCGAGAGCGACGTAGAAACCGACCCGGTAACCAAGGATCGGATCCGGAATATGCTGCAATTCGTCGAATCAACGAGCAATTGGTACGAGCAGATCAGTCAAATACCGACCAGCACCCTGACTAAAATCATGGCGCTAGGATCAAAGATCACCAAACTCGTTCGGTAGCTTTGGCCTTTCTGAGAGCGCTTCGTCCGTTTCCCTGATGACGCAAGATGGCCAAACCGTCGCCACACCGCGGCCGGTCTCTCGCATGATCCAAATCGATTCGGTCAGTGCCAGAGACTCGGGACCGCCGCTAATCGTCTCGGCGGGTCGATAAAAGTACCCGCTCGGTGCATATTGCCAAAGCTCGGATTCGCCGTTTACGCATTCCGCGTATTGCTGATTACCGATGATGAGATAGCCTTCCCGTACCATGGAGGATGATTCCCACGCTTGCGATGCGCCGGTGGCAACCCGAACCAGCCAGGTTTTCGCACCATTGCCAGGATCATTGCGCAATTCTTTGGTGGTAACTCCTGCCTTCGAAGTGTCCTCCCACTTCAGCAAATAGCTATTGATGATGATGGGTGAACGAATCACCGAGTTCGGGTCGGTATCGTTAACGAAATACAAAATACGTGCGCCCTCGGCGGCGGCGAGATTAAATCCGAGCGAACCCGCCGGCAAGAATGCGTAACCGCCCGCCTGCAGCGCGATATCAGCAACGGTCAATTCGCCGGATATGACGAATAACTCCATCGATCGGCCCGGCACGCCTCCACTGGTACCTGTCCAGTCTTTGGGCAAGTCGATTCTGTTACTCGTCCGTCGGGTTTGCGGATCCCCGGACAATTGTTTTGCCCGTACACCAGGCAAACTGGCCATGAAAATGTCGTCCAGCTCATCGACCTGAATGAACGCTGGATACGGTAGCTTCGGCGGACCGCTCGCACAGCCGGAGATGACCATCGATGCAACGATCAGTGTCAAACGGCGCCTTAATCGGGATTCCATTGTTGTCTACTCAGCTGGCAAGAAAAAAGCCGCCCAGAAACTGGGCGGCATGCTAAGCAGAAGATGTATTGGGCTGGCTTCAGATCGCATTCGAATAATATGAAACATCAATGTTGCAACAGTATTCGGCGTGCTCTGGGTTCCAGTTGGCGATCCACTTCGTCGTCGGCTGCAATTGATTGC
>JALHUQ010000126.1 GCA_022866645.1 Woeseiaceae bacterium
CACGGGTGCGCCCGGATTCCGTCAGGCTTGGGTACGCCGCAAGCCTGACCGATAAATCGACGGCCGGGTCGTCGAAAAGATAGCGCGAATAGTCCATGCCCAGAAGCCCTTCGATGTTTTCCTGCGACGAAACGTCGCCCGCCAGGGCTTCCGCTGTACCCATCAGTCCGCCAAGAAAAGCCAATTCCGATGTGTTGGTTTGAATCAGGTACCTGCCAACTCCGCCTCCAATACTGGTTCGCAAATTCAGGCCCAGCTCGTCGTTGCTTTCCAGGCCGATCAGGTAGGAATTGAACCATCGACTATTCCTGAACCGGGTCATGTCGAAGCTCAGATTCGCGCGTTGGGTGGATTCATTTGATTGATCGCTGGTAATTATCGTGCTGCCATCCAGGGTGAATGCCCTCATCTCTGTACGATGAGTTGCCCTGAAACCGAGATTACCCTGAGCAATGTTGCTCGCTTTAGTGAAGCTGTAGCCAAATGTCATCGATCCCTTGAGTCGATCCCAGAAAGTGTCTTCGATTTGCGAGA
This sequence comes from Woeseiaceae bacterium, assembly GCA_022866645.1. GTDB lineage: Bacteria > Pseudomonadota > Gammaproteobacteria > Steroidobacterales > Woeseiaceae > UBA1847. The sequence goes on from JALHUQ010000126.1 coordinate 535, forward strand.
TACGAACAACGTTTTGATGCGCAAAGTCAATCGTCTGTTCGTCATTGGCAAGCGAAATCTTCAGGTCCTCGGACGCGTCTTCGATCGCGCCTGTAACTCGGGTGCCGTCTGTACGCTCGAATTGAAATTCGAAATCACTTTCGATGCGTGAAACGTCGTCCCATTCTATTAAGACCTGGCCCATGGAAGTCGTACCGACAACCAGTTTTCCATGCTCGAGCTGCTTGATCTCACCGGTCAAGCGGTCACCATTCGTCATAAAGACAAGGTCCGTCTTCTCGCGTGCCCATACGCTGCTGCAGAGAAGTACGGCCAGGACGCCGGCAATAAACCGAACGACCGGTGTTGAAGCGAAAGGAGCACTCGTCATTTTTGGTTAGAATCCTTTGGCGAGAGAAACGCCAACAATGTAGACAGTCTCGCTGTCGACAATATCGATTCGGCGCTCCGGATTTCAGGCCGATGCCGACCCGACACAGATACTGCCTCGCCTCACATGTCCCGACATGGTTCCAGAGTGTGCAAAGTAAGGTGCAAATTTGAATTAAGGGCATGTGGACACGGGTACATGTTTCCACGGGACACAATAAAGCGGTGGAGGCCCAAAAATACTGTCGCAGTACTATGAAGTTCGCCGTTTTGGTAGACTCGCGAACCGAATTGGCGGCAGTCCTGATTAGCAGGCAGGCACGGCGAGGCACCCTCTTGAAAGATCTGCCAGTCCCGATCATCCGCTCAAAGCTCTATCCGCCGCCGCTCGCGGCGGACGTGATCCGCCGTGAACGGCTGCAGGCGCTGGCACCCGCGGCGTCAGGTGCCGCGGCGACTCTGATATCGGCACCGGCCGGCTATGGCAAGAGCACGCTTGCCAGCCATTGGCTCAGCTCGATCGATGGCAACGCGATCTGGCTGTCGCTGGATCCGACTGACAGCGATCTCCGCCAGTTCCTGAGCTACGTAGTGGCTGCATTCGCCAGCGTGTTTCCCGAGTGCTGCGGCGACACCGCAGAGGTGCTGCATTCGCCCAAACTGCCCGCCCCGGATCAACTGGCCGGCCTTTTCTGCAACGACATCGATGCTGTCGACGCATCCTTCGTGCTCGCCCTCGACGACTACCATCACATCACCTCGAACGAGGTCCACGAGTTCGTGGATGCGTTGCTGAAACGGCCATCGAGGCGTTTGCACGTCGCCATCATCACCCGTCGCGATCCGCCGCTGTCGCTACAGCTGCTGCGGGCGAGCGGAACGCTGACGGAGATTCGCATGCAGCAGTTGGCGTTTCGCAGCGACGAGACACTTGATTTCGTGAAGAAAAAGCTTGGCGGCAACATCGCCGACGCGGCGGTCGCGAGGTTGCACGAGCGCACCGAGGGCTGGCCGGCCGGGCTACGCCTGGCAGTGCTGGCGGCTCCTGACGCGAGCCACAGAGACGAATTCGTGGACAGAATACCCGCGGACCCCAGATCCGTCCGCAAATACCTGATGCACGAAGTTCTCGGCAAATGCCCCGCGGATATGCGCGACTACCTGCTGCGCACCGCATTTCTCGATCGCATCAGCGCCCCGCTGTGCGAGGCGGTTTGCGGACACGGTAAGGACGTCTATCCCGATGTCTCCGGCGCCGATTTCATACGCTGGCTTGATGAGTCGGAGTTGTTCTGCATTGCACTTGACAGCGAGTGTCAGTGGTTCCGCTATCATCACTTGTTTCAGTCCATGCTAAAGGACGAAGCGGTCTCCAGGCTCGGTGAGGAGATTGTGCGCGGCACGCAACGTGCTGCGGCACGCTGGTTCGAGGACCAGCAGCTTTTCGAAGAGGCGATCGCTTACCTGCTGACGATTGATGAGAACCAACAAGCCGCCAAACTGATTATCCGTCACCGTAATCCGATAACCAACAATGAGCAGTGGCATCGGCTAAACAGCTGGTTACGGCAATTGCCGTCAGAGATTGTGGAATCGCGCCCGGAACTGCTGTTGCTGCGGGCGCGTTGGCTGCGCACCACAGGCAGCCGCGAAGAGAGCCAGCAGGTTCTCGACAAGGCGGCGTCGCTGCTCGAATGGTCCGAGGTTAGCGAGGAGCTCAGGAACGAACTCTACGGTTCGCTGGCGGCGGTGCAGTCTTTTCTTTGTTACGTACAGGCCGACGGGCCTGGCGCCGTGGCACAGGCGCGTCGCGCACTGAAGTTGTTGCCGTCGGACAGCGCCGCGGAACGCGGCTTTGCGATGATTATTCTCGGTACTGCGATGCAGATGACCGGTGATGTCAGCGGTGCACGGAAAACACTGACCGCGTACCTCTCCAAGGCATCGACGACCGGCGAGATGCATCCCACGTACACGATACGTATTCTTCTTTCGCTATCGTTTGTAGACTGGATGGACGCAGACCTCGTTGGCCTCAGCCGCTCAATCGAAGAAGCAATCTCGCTGAGCGAAACAGCGCAACTGCTCGAGGCACTGAGCGTGTCGAAAAGCTTTCAGGCGGCTGCTCACTACCATCGCAATGAATTGACGGCAGTGAACGAATGTCTTCGGAGTGTTGTGCGCAGCAAGGCGATCGTAAATGCGGAGTTTCAGGCGCACTCCCTGATTGTGGCGTCGCTGACGCATCAGCTTCTGGGTGATGCCCAAGCGGCGTCGAACGTTGCCGCGGATCTGCACGACATGGTTTTTAAAACGCAGAACATTTTTCTCGCCGGCCTCTCCGAGGCATTTTCGGCAGAACTGGCGATGCGGCAGGGGCGTATGGCCGAAGCAATGCGCTGGGCACGGCATTACGATCCCGAGCCTCTCACACCGATGTACGCTTTCTTTTCGCCGACGATGACGTTTGCGAAAGCGCTGGTTCTGGACGACTCGGAAGCGAGTCGCGCGCGCGCGGCCGCATTGCTCGACAGGCTCGTCGATTACCTGAGCGAGATTCACAACAATCGTTTTCTCATTGAGGCGCTGGCGCTGCGCGCTCTCCTGCGCAGTGCGACGGGCGAGCAGGACGCTGCCCGGGACGATCTGACGAGAGCGATAGGCATCGCACAGCCGGGCCGCTTCCTCCGCCTGTTCGTCGATCTCGGGCCAAGGCTCGGAAAGCTGCTGAGCGGCCTCGAACTCGACGAGGAAGGCGTGAGTTACGTCGGCGAGATTCTGGCGGCATTCAGCCAGCCTTTTGGGAACGCGAGCACGGAAATCACGATGCTCCCGGCAGGCGCCAAAGAGCTTGGCGTCGATGCCCTGTCCAGCCGCGAGCAGCAGATCCTTGGGCTGCTTGCCGAGCGCCTCAGCAACAAGGAAATAGCCGACAAGCTGCATATTTCGACCGTGACGGTGAAGCGCCACGCGGCGAACATCTACCAGAAGCTTGGCGTCCACGGTCGTCGCCAGGCTGTCGCAAAGGCAAACGGACTTGGCATGTTCAGCCAACCCACCTAACCGTATCCCTCCGCATTAGCCTCAATTGCACCCCCAATTACATCTTTCGGGGGCATGTACCGTTCGCCGCGAAGTTCGAGAATGAGTCCGTAGTCACGTGCGCCTCCATTGTCACCCTCGCCAATGGCAGTAAAGCAACTGTGACTTGCCCGGCCGTATGCCGGACTCGCGTCCAGCGTTCCATTCCGCTCGGCCGGAGCAAACCTTGACCACAGGAAGCGAAATTATGATAACGAAATACCATGTGGTTCGGACCGAAGGCGCCGCAGGGGCACGAGGGCAACTGGATCCAGACGATGCCGGGCAAGAGCTACAACGTGCTGCTTCGTCTCTACGGCCCGCTGCAGCCCTGGTTCGACCAGACCTGGAAGCCCGGCGACTTCGAATTGGTTGAGTAAGGTCGGCTGGCAGGCAGTGACATTGCGACCGATAAGGCCTCAAGTGGAGAAAAGTCGGCATCATGAAATCAGGTAACGCTACGATGAATTGCCCAGCTGTATATCGAGTAAGGGTCCAGGGCCGCGTTCCGCTCGACTGGTCGACGCGCCTCATGGGAATGAACATCACGAGTTCGTACGATGACAACGAAGAAAGTTCCACCCTTGTCGGCCGGTTGCCGGATCAGTCAGGGCTGTCCGGGGTCCTTAATTCGC
>JALHUQ010000127.1 GCA_022866645.1 Woeseiaceae bacterium
AGCGGCTCCGGACCCGGCTTCCTTGCGTGCCCGCTTCGCCAACGCCACCGACAGCAACATTAGCGCGTCCGCCTCCTCGGAGGACATGCCGCGCTTGCCAAAGCCCTCGCGACTCGCCTGGTAGCTGGCAGTCGCCAGGCACTCGGCGCCGGCATCGAGGTACGCATGATGCGCCGCGACTATCGCGTCGGGATTCGTCTGTAACAGGGACGCCGACCAAAGATCATTGCCGATGTCACAGCCCTGCGCCTCAAGTTGTGTTGCCAGGCCGCCATCGAGTAATAGTGGCTGATCGCGGTCCAGCAGGCGGGTAAATGTTGAATTCGATTGCGACATAGGCGGCGATATTATCAGTCAGGCGAGCGGGCAAGCCACGACGGATGTTGGTAGGGAGTAATCTCAACCTCGTCACCAACGCTAATCTTGCCGGCGACCTCGACAACGCCGACCAGTCCACGCGTTAACTTTGCCGCTTTCGAAAACGCTGTGTTTTCCAAAGCCTTGCCTGAATTGGTCTTCAGCGCGTTTGCGAGCCTGCTACTGATGTCCAAACAGGGCGGATTGTATTCCGCGACCATGAGCTCCGCGCCGGACGGAAAACGCAGGATTGTTCCTTTTGGTAGTCGAGACAATTCGTCGATACCCTCAAGACAGATATTTGCACCGACGGCAGCACCCGACAGCGGTTCGGCGAGATCCATCGCGGCCTGAATTTGAGCCAGCTCCTCGACGGACATCGCAGACCATTGTCGCTCGTTGCGCCGTATCGTTCCTTTCGGCTGCTTGTCGCCAGCCCATGCTTTTCGAGTATACGAACGATGATGATCGCCAACGACACCGTCCAGTTCAACGATGATTGCGGTCTGCTGCTCTTTGGCGGTTTGATCGCTGATCCCGGCGTGTACGGACGCAACCGTTGCCGTAATAGTAGCCATTATTTCTCGTTCTCCAGATCTGTCCAGATCTCTCTCACCCAGTCACGGATTTGCAAGGACTCTTCCCAGCGGTCTGACAACTCGTTCTGATTGCCGTCCGTGATTGCATACGGGGGCGGACCCAGCTCGCACAAGAATACCAGCGTCGCGTCATCGGCATTGCGTTTGCGCCATGCTCGCATGCCCTCTTTCCACCAGGCTTTGAAGATCTCTACCCACACCTGATGCTGCGGAAAATTGATTTGTATTTGCACCTGCTCACGATTCGCGACACGCCCCTGAAAACAATCGGAACGATTCAGCACTGAACTGATGTAACCCTGGTCGCGATCCGGGATCGGCGAGCGCAACTCCCGATCAACGACGAAGTGCGAGAGGTCCGCACACAGTCGCATCTCAGGAACGAGGTCCATCAACTGCAGTGTGAAATAGAGGTCGTTGAGCAAACCATCGCGATGCGTTTCAAACAGCAGCGGCATATTGCGCGCCGCCGCCTCCGCGATCCAGCGCCGCACATCAGCGACCGCGTCCTCGGGCTTGATTGGCATCACGCCGCTGATCACGTTAACCATGCATGAGCGAATCTCCACCGCAAAGTCGATGATCGGAACCATGTCGTCCGATGTGTAAGGAAACGCGTTGACCATAGAACCGAGACCATGCCGCTCGAACAAATGGACGTACTCACGACATTGCGAAATCTCTGCGACCGACGGGTCGATGCAAGCGCCATCAAAACCGGCGTCAGCGATCATCGCGAACGCGACCTCCTTGCTGCGCTCTGGCCGCTTCGGGTTACGGAGCTCCATCCCCCAAAGCGATTGATATATCTCAAGTTTCTGCACGGCCGTCCTCTCTTCGATCACGGCCCACGACCAGCGCGTCGACAGCGATTGCTCCGCCTTCGTTCACGATAACCGGGTTCACGTCGACTTCTGCCAGTACGTCGCGCAGCGCGTGAGCCATGACGGAAAACTTCGCCGCCAGCGCGCAGAAGGCATCGGTATTCACCGCCGGCGCACCACGGACTCCGGCGAACAGCGGTTTCAACTTCAGACGACCCAGGCAACGGCGCGCGTGATCCGCATCGAAGGGCGGTATTGCGAATTGCACATCCGAGATAGTCTCCGCCAGCACGCCGCCGAACCCGAGCAGCACGACGGGTCCGAATTGTGCGTCTCGTTTCAGACCCAGAATCATTTCAACACCCGGGTCCACCACTGCTGCAACGAGCACGTCATCGCCGAGCCGCCCACGCATCAGTGCGTACATTTGACGTAGCTGCTCTTCATCGGCAATACCAACGATGACGCCGCCTTGATCCGACTTGTGCAGCAAGCCCTTCTTCGCTGTTTTGAGCACCACCGGGTAGGCGCAACGGGTTGCCGCCGCAAGGACGCTATCTTCATCGACAGCCGCGAATGACGACGATGTTGCTACCCCGAACTCAGACAACAGGGTCAGGGAGTCCAACTCACTCAGAGTCTCACCGCTTCGCAGTCGACTCTGCCAATATTCTACGATCTTGCTGTCAGGCTCTGCGAACTCACTATGACCACGCAACAGAAAATCGCGATAAGCGAACAGCGCGTTTACGCCCTTCAGAAACCGGCTGACGCCATCAAGGACGGGGAAGCCCGCATGCGTGCTGGTCACAACGGCGTCGTCGCACCCGCTGCCCTGAGTGGCAGACACCAGTGCAACCGGTTTGCCGGACTCGGCCCGAGCACGTTGCATGTAAGTAAGGTAGTTCGGATAGATCTTACCGAAGGGCCCTCTGTCGTGAATGACAACGCCGAGCGCCGCGCCCGGATCCTGCAGCATGAGTGTCAGTCCGCGCGTCATCTTTTGTGATGCGTCTGGACCGCCACGGCTCCATGCATCCAGAGGATTTATGGCGGGCAGTTCCGGGTCAATAACTTCTGTGAGTTTTTTTACTGTGTCTTCGCACAGCTCAGTCAGTGGCACGTCGGCATCGTCGGCGAGATCAACGAGTAACTGTCGCTCGCCGCCTGAGTCGTGTATTGACACCAAGCCACCGGCGCCGACCGGATGCAATTCCGCAAACAGTATGAGCATGGCCGTAAACTCGTCCTGATCGCGGGCTCGCTGTACGCCATAGCGGTCGAATAATGCCGCATAAGTTGCGTCATCCCCGGCCATCGCGCCCGTGTGAGAAACGGTGAGCTGCGCCGACTTCTCAGTTCTGCCAACCTTGAGCGCAACAATCGGAATCCGCCGACGCGCTGCTTTTTCCAGCGCCGACCGGAAACCGTCCGGATTACGTGCCGTTTCCAAAAACAGCCCGACGACACGCGTTTCGGGTAACTCCAGCGCAAAGTCGAGGTACTCGTCCATCGTTGTGCTGAGTTCGTTGCCCGCCGAGACGGCCAGATTGATTCGCAGCCGTTCTTCGCAGTCAATAATGCCGGACATGCCGGCGCCGGAGTGGCTGATCAGTGTGACGTTGCCTGGCGCGGCGTGCATCGCACTATCGAAACCGCAGGTCCAGACATGATCGCGAACATTGTAGTAGCCCATACCGTTCGCGCCGCATGCCAGCATTCCCGCGTCTTTGATCTTCTTCTGGACTCTGACCTTCAGGGGTGGGTCTGAGTCATCATCCAATACCAGTGTCGACTGGATTACGGCAGCGGGTACGCCGGCGGCGATCGCATCATCAAGCGCAGCCTCCAGGCGATGATCGCCAACGGCGAAGATGACGAGGTCCGGCACTTCGGGAAGTTCGGACAGCGTTGCGTAGCAACGATGATTCTGTATTTCGTCGTAGCGCGGATTGACCGGGTAAATGCGACCTGTGTAGGCGCCTTTACCGAGATTCCTGAGAGCCCACTCGCCCACCGAATCAGGTCGTTTTGACGCACCGACAACCGCGACGGATTTCGGTCGCAGCAACGGATCCAGACGATGCTTTTTCACCTCGCGACCAGGCTAATACGGTCCTGGTGGCGTTGCTCCGCGGCGCGGCGGGAACCAGAATGGCTTGTCGACGACCATAGCCTTCGCCATCGTTCGGTTCCAGTGCATCTCGCGTTGGTAGTAAACCTCGACCCAAAGCTCATCGCCGGGCTTGCCATGCGGTGCCCGCACCGTACCGAGCGCAATATTCTGTTTGCAGACGGGCGACCAGGCGGCAGACGTAATAAATCCGATTTCCTTTTTCTTACCCTTTTCTTTCGCGTAGATGTAGGAACTGTGTGCCGGTTTGTTGCCGGCAATATCAAGCTTCACCAATTGCCAGGTCGAGCCGCGACGCTTTTCTTCAGCCAACGCACGGCGACCATTAAAATTCGGTTTCTTGAAGTCGACCAGCCATTCCAAGCCAAGCTCCAGCGGTGACCGGGAACGCCCGGTTCGCACGGTTTCGTCGGCTGGCAAGAACTCCGTGTAAGGCGCGAGATAACCCGCTTCGATGCGCGCCAGTTCCAGCGCATGCGTGCCGATCGCGCGGATCTTGTACAGCTCGCCGGCCTTGAACAGCGCATCCCAGAGGTCCAGTGCCTTGCTCGGCTCAATCCACAACTCGTAACCGAGGTCTGCCGTAAATCCGGTCCGCGACACCATCATCTCCACGCCCTGGAAATCGACGTGCATGAGCCCAAAAGGCTTCAGTTGATCAAGACCTTTAATGCCCATCGCATTCAGTATGCTGAACGAGGTTGGACCTTGAACGGCAAGCGCGGCGACCCGCTCGGTTTCGTGCACGATCGACACGTCGAATCCAATCGTGGCCGCCTGCAACCAGGCGAAATGTCGCTCCTGCGAACAAAGTCGGTACTCGCCTTCACGCAAATGGAAGATGGTGCCGTCGTCGATCACCTGGCCCTGATCATCGCACCAGACGGCATAGGCAACTCGGCCGGCCTTGATTTTCGCCATATCACGAGTGACCAGGCGATTCAGGTACTCCATCGCGTCGGGACCGGTAATCCGGTATTTAGTCATTGGCGAAATATCGAAAACGCCCGTGCCATTGCGAATAGCGAAGTACTCCAGGTCCCCGCAGTACAGAGCGTTCGGACTTGAGTAGCCTTTCCACTCGTGCCACTCATTAAGGAAATCGAGCTGTTCAACACGCGGAAAAAACGGCGTCTTCAGGCGTCCTTGGTGAACGGGGTCCCTTACGGTTGTCATGCTATTTCTCCCGGCTCAAGATGGCCCGCGCCGCGTTCCGGCCTGCCGCACCGCTAACACCGCCACCCGGGTGCGCCCCTGCGCCGCACAGATAGACGCCTTCAATCGGCAAACGATACTGCGCCGCGCCATTAACAGGGCGAACAAACAGGAATTGATCGAGCGTTAGCTCAGCGTGATGCCAGTGACCGCCGCTCATGTGAAACTCGCTTTCGATATCGGCAGGCGTCAGTAACTCGCTTGCCGTGATGTGTTGTTCGATATCCGGCATGTACTTCGCCAGCGTAGACAGGATTACTTTCAGAAATTCGGCTTTCGCCGCTGCCGTCCAAGCGCCTTTCAAATCGTAGGGGGCGTATTGCACGATAGCCGACATGACGTGCTTGCCCGAGGGGGCGAGCGTTTCGTCGCGGAAACTCGGAAAAGTGATCTCAATAACCGGGTTCGGTGAGCTTTCTCCATACTTGGCCGGGTTGAACGCGCGTTCCACGTAGTGCTCGGTCGGTGCGATGATAATGCGCTCGGCGTAGTCCTTCTTGGACAGTCCTTCGATAGTGGGTAGTCCGTCCAGCGCGAGATGCAGCTTGGCTGCGTTGCCTTTGGCGCGCAGGTGCGAAACTCGCCGCGCGAAACCTGTCTCCGCATGCTTTGCCCCAATTAACTTCATCACCGTAGTTTTCGGATCGGCGTTCGAGATCACCATCAGGCTTTCGAAATGTTCACCGGCCTCTGTATCTACGCCGGTCGCTCGTCCGTTACTGATCACTATGCGCTTCACGGGCGTAGCGGTACGTATGGTCACTCCCGCACTGCGAGCGGCGTGAGCCAATTCATTGCTGACACTGCCCATACCACCTGCCGGTACTGAAGTACGACCGTGGTCGCCAGCCAGCCGGTAGAGATAAGTCAAGATGGTGTTTGGTGATCGCGGACCGAGATGCGTTCCCAGCACTGCATCCAGACAAATCGCGCCTTTCAGCAAGGGGTGCTCGAATCGCTCGGTGACCTCATCGTGTATGTTCATGCCGATTAGCCGCAAGAACTCCTGCATCTCTTCTTTACCCAGCATGCGTAAATCGAGACCGAGTTGACCAAGTGTCATCAGGTCTTTGAAATTTTTCGTCCCGAGACGTGGTGGTGGTTTGTTGAAAAACTTCCTCAGCAAATCCGAGAACCGCGTCATGCGTTTGTGAAAGGCACGATACTGTTCGGCGTCATTCTCAGAAACACCTTCTACGCTGCCCGCCTTGAGACGCAGATGTTTGCCATCTTCACTCAATGCGATCGTCGTCATATCTTCGCTCGCCAGTCGCGTAACGAGTTTCAGGTCTTTGCGAACTTCCGGCTGCAGTTGATACAGCAGGTGCGCACAAGCGGAGACCGAATAGCCTTCTGTAAATTCTCGCGTGACCGCCGCGCCTCCGACCTGCTCGTTGGCCTCCAGCACCAGCACTTTCTTGCCGGCCCTGGCCAGCAAGGCAGAACACACCAGGCCGTTGTGGCCGGCACCCACTACGATTGCATCGTATTTGTTATCCATTATTGTTAGTCATCCCCAAAATTCTCAGGTACGGTGTTGGGGCGTTTGAGATCGCTCAGTATCTCCCGAGCCGCGTTCGCTCCCGGAGCCGCCATGATGCCGCCACCCGGATGAGTACTCGATCCACACATATACAAACCACCCACTGGTCCACGGTATTGCGCGTAACCTGGAATGGGTCGGTTGAACAGCAATTGATCCATCGTCAATTCACCGTGGAAGATGTTGCCTTCGGTGATTCCTATTTCCGCTTCTATGTCCTGCGGCGTACGAATCTCGGCGTGCAGGATCAGGTCCTTGAAGTCCGGACTGTAATTAGCAATTTGATTGATGACCGTCTTGCCGAAGGCTTCCTTCTCGTCCGCTGTCCACGCACGACCCTCTATCTGGTGCGGGCAGTACTGCACGAAACAGCTCATGAAATGTTTGCCAGGCGGCGCCATGGTCGGATCGCTCAGGGTCGGGATGAGCATGTCGATGTAGGGATCCTTGGACCAGGTGCCGTCTTTCCAGTCGTCGTACGCGCGCTCCATACGTTCCATGCTATCGATGAAGTGCATGTCGCTGTGATAAAGCGAGCTTCCCTCTGGCAAAGCCGGAAAAGTTGGCAGGCCGTCAAGAGCAATGTTGACCTTGCCGGACGAGCCACGAATTTTGAAATTCTCGACACGACGATGAAATTTCTCGGGCAGATCATTCTTATCCATGCAAGTCAGGAAAGTCCGTTTGACGTCCATCGCCGAGACCACAATGTCCGCATGAATCTCATCGCCGTTGTCCAGAGCAACGCCAACCGTTTTGCCGTTCTTGACGATAATCTGGGCGACACCCGCTTCGGTGCGTATTTCGCCACCGGCTGCCTGAAACGCTCCCGCAATCGCTTTGGCGACGGCGCCCGTGCCGCCACGAGCAAACCCCCAAGATCCGGCGTTGCCGTCGACCTCGCCCATGTAATGGTGCAGTAATACGTAAGCGGTACCAGGTGAGTGTATGCCAAGCGCCGTACCGATAATGCCGCTACCGGAAAGCGCAGTCTTGATGACGTCGGTCTCGAAGTACTCACCCAGATAATCAGCAACGCTCATCGTCCAGAAGCGTATCGTTTCGTGCATGCGGTCTTCGCCCATGTCCATGAACTTGCCGCCTATGCGTGCGAGTTCCATCAGGTCTTTGGGCTTGAATGAGGTTGGGTCCGGTGGCGTGCTCAGCAGGAAGTCTCGAATGAATCGGCACTGCCTCATTACGTCCGCCGAGTAGCTCTTGTAAGCATCCGCGTCGTGCCGGGAAAATCGAGCCATTTCACGATAGGCCACTTCGTCGTCGTGATAGCCACCGTAGTAATCGCCGTTTTGCATGAACTGCACCGAACCGCCATAGGGCGTTACCTGCAGGCCGTGCTTGTGCAACTCCAGTGAACGATAGATTTCCGGACGCAGCAAACTGCACACATACGAGCAGTTCGAGTACCACCAGTCCTTGTAGAGGTTACGACTGACGGTGGCGCCACCGATGTAGTCGTTCTTCTCCACGCAGACGACGTCCAGCCCTGCCTTGGCTAGAAATGCTGCGTTCGTCAGCCCGTTGTGACCGGCACCGACGACGATAGCGTCATAAGTTTTCATGGATGCATCGACCCTCCAGTGGCGGCCCTGGACTTCTGTTTTTCGAATTTTGGTAGGGTAATGTCTACCGCCCGTTCGAATTTGTCCAGAGTTTCGGCGAGGCATTCCACATTGTGAGATTCGCATAAAAACCACGGCTCTCTCGAGTCTGGTTCGACGAGAATTCCGAGCTCATGGAGCTCCGGCGCGAGGGCATCATAGAAATCGTAATCCGAGTGCACCCACTCGCGGTAATTTTGTGGTGGTCGCGGCGCGAAGAACAGACCCATCAATGACGGATGCCCGGTGAAACTGTGCGGTATTCCGCGACGTTTCAGAATATTGCCAAGGCCGTCCTGAAGTTTCAGGCCATAGCTCTTGATATCGGCAAGTGCGGTCGTTTCATCGAGGATCTCGAGGGTCTTTGCTGCCGCGGCCAATGAGACTGAATGCGCCGTAAAAGTACCGCCGTGAATAACGCCGTTGCCGATGTGTCGCATGATGTCTTCGCGGCCGGCAAGCACAGACAAGGGATAGCCATTGCCCACTGCTTTCGCGAACGTGCACAGATCGGCCTTGATGCCGAACAACTCCTGCACACCACCTTTCGCAACGCGGAAGCCGGTTTTTACCTCATCGATAATCAACAGGACGTCGTATCGGTCGCAGATTTCACGGACATCTTTCATGTACTGGGCGTCCGCCGTGATAGCACAGCAGTTACCCATGATGGGCTCCATCATGAAAGCGCCTATTTCGTCGCGCTTTTCTTTCAGGAGATCCTCAAGTGCGTTGGCGTCATTCATCGGGACCAAATGAAACAGCGGCTTGGTAACAGCCGGTATGCCCTTGCCGAAAGGACGCACCGGTGGGTCGGCGTCGCCCGGCTGCCATTCATCGTATTCCTTGCCCCACATTACGAAGCTGGACATGCCGTGGTAGCCACCCTCCATTACGACTAAACCATCTCTGCCGGTAAAGGCTCGTGAAACCCTGAGTGCCGCCATCACGGCCTCTGTGCCAGAGTTCGAAAAACGAACCAGCTCTGCGGCGGGCACCATCTTGCTAATGCGGCATGCGACCTCGTACTCGCGTTCTGTCGATAAGGCGAACACACCGCCAACTTCCATGCCCTTCCTTGCCGCTTCGTCCACGCGCTCGTCTGCATAGCCGAGAATAATCGGACCGTAGCCAAGCCGGTAGTCAATGTACTCGTTGCCGTCAATGTCCCAGACACGACTGCCTTTGCCGTGGTCGATGTAAATAGTCTCCTCGTCCCCCCAATAGCGGAAGTTTGAGGAAACGCCGAGCGGTAGTTTGGTGTTGGCTTTTTTGAAGTGAGCGTTAGAATGAACCAGGCTGCGCATGCAAGCCTCCGATGTTTTTTACAAAAAAATGAATGAGTATTCATTCATATTATGGCACGATCCCCCGATGGCAGCCAAGCCCCAAAATACCAAGCGCACGGAGGCACGCGAAAAACGTCGGCAACAGCTGATCAACGCGACCATAAAGTGTATCGCCCGCAAAGGCATGGGCAGCACCACTTTGGGCGATGTCGCCAGCGAAGCCGGGCTCTCCCAGGGCATCGTGAACCTGCATTTCAAGAGCAAAGACAACCTGCTCACAGAGACGCTGCGCTTTCTCGCGGATGAATATAAAACCCGGTTTAACGCCACGCTGGAAAAGTCCGGCCCTGGTGCAGCGCCGAAGTTGCGGGCTTTGACGGAACTCGATTTGCATCGTTCTATCCTCGATCGGAGCAAACTGGCCGTCTGGTTCGCTTTTTGGAGCGAGGTCAAATCCCGGCCTGTGTATCAGGAAATCTGTGAGCAAGTCGACGAGTACTATGACAACGTTTTCCTCGCTCTTTGCTCGCAGTTAATCGTCCAGGGCGAGTACAAAGACGTTACCGCGAGTGCCATTTCGACCGCTTTGAATTCGATGACGAACGGCATGTGGCTTTCCTACCTGATCAGCCCGAAGCATTTCGACCGGCGTGGCGCCATGCAGGCCATCGATGAATATTTGCACAGCATTTTCCCGAAACACTTTCCCCTGTGAGATCACTTTGAAAATTCCGATTAGTAAGGACGCCAGGCACTGGCAGGCGATCGCGCGCGCGTACGCTGACGAATATCTGCAGCCGCACGAGGTAGAAGCGGAGCTCAACGACGGCGTATTGCCTGCAGAGATCACCAGGCGAAACAAAAAAAGAGCTATCGAGCTCGGCCTCTCTGAAATCGACGCCCCGAAGAGATATGGCGGACGCGAGCTGTCCATGGAGTCGCAAGTCGCCATTTGGGAGCAACTGGGTCGCACCACCAATGCGCTTTCCTGGTGCTTTTCCGAGCCGCAGGTATGGATGTTCGAAGCCTGCAACGAAGACCAGATCGAACGATATATCCTGCCGATGATGCGTGGCGAGAAAAAGGACTGTTATGCGATCACCGAAGCCGGTCCGGGTTCTGATGTTGCGGGGCTGGAAGCCACAGCGACCAGAGACGGCGATGACTACATTCTGAATGGCGAAAAGTGGTACGTGACGAGTGCCAACCTTGCGGACTTCTTCTGGTTTCAGGGGCGCATTCCAGAAGAGGATGAGGACGCCTTGTTTCTGGTGGACATGGGCACGCCAGGCATCGAGATAACGGCCACACCGAAATTCAGTCACAGCTACGCGGCGCACCACCCTACCTACCTGTTCTCCGATGTGCAGGTTTCAGCAGCCCAGCGTGTCGGGCGATCCGGCGACGGCATGTCCTACACCCGCAGCTGGTTTCGCCACGAACGTCTCATGATCGGTGCACGTTGTTGTGGCGCCGCAGCGCGACTCATAGAAGACGCGACGGCGTTCGCGAACAATCGTATTGTTGACGGATTGCCGCTCACCGATAAGCAGGCTATCCAGTTCATGCTTGCCGACAGTGTGACCGAACTGTATGCGTCACAACTGATGATTTATGAGGCGGCCCGCTCATGGGATCGAGGCGACGATCTAAAAGCTCAGCACGCTCGCTGCTCAATGGTGAAGCTGTATGCCTCTGAAATGGCGAACCGCGTGGCCGACCGCGCCGTACAGATTTTCGGCGGTCGGGGTTACATGCGTGAAAACGTCGCCGAGCGATTTTTCAGGGAATTGCGCGTGGATCGCATCTGGGAAGGCACAAGCGAGATTCAACGGCTTATAATCGCCCGATCGCTGTTAAAGCGCGGCCTGGACGGAATGTGACGAAACCTTATCGAGTCATCGCAAGTGCAACACTGGTTTTGCTGTGTTCCTGTGGAGGTGATTCGAATACTGGCCGCGGCTCTGAGAATGTAGTCAACATCTATAACTGGGCAGACTACATTGGCCCGGACACTTTGAAACAGTTCGAGATTGAAACCGGCATCAAGGTGAACTACGACACCTATGCCGCTGCGGCTACCGTCGACGTGAAATTGCTAACTGGCAACAGCGGCTATGACGTTGTTGTTCACAGCAACCAGTTCTCGTCCCGATTGATCGATGTCGGCGTGTATCAAAAACTCGATACCAGCCTGTTGCCGAATTTGAAAAACCTCGATCCCGATACGATGCAGAGAATCGACATCTATGAAAAAGTCAGGGGCTACTACGTTCCCTATCACTGGGGTTCAACCGGCTATATGTGGAATGTTGACATGGTCAATGAACGACTGCCCGGCCAGTCGATGGACTCCTCTGCGGTCTTGTTCGACCCGGCCATATTGTCGAAACTCGCCGATTGCGGGGTCAGTTTTCTGGACGAAACGACGAGCACGCTGCCAATGGCACTCGCCTATCTGGGGCTGGATCCGAATGCCACAGATGACGAAAGCCTATTGAGAATTGAGGAGCTCCTCCTCAGGGTCAGACCCTACGTACGCTACTTCAGTAACGAGAAATTCATCTCCGATGTGCCAAACAAGGAACTTTGCCTTGCGATGAGCTGGTCGGGGGACTATGCGACATCGGCGCG
The DNA here is from genome assembly GCA_022866645.1 of Woeseiaceae bacterium. Taxonomy (GTDB): domain Bacteria; phylum Pseudomonadota; class Gammaproteobacteria; order Steroidobacterales; family Woeseiaceae; genus UBA1847. The sequence goes on from JALHUQ010000127.1 coordinate 12,215, forward strand.
GCGAGCAAAAGAAGCTGGCATAGACATAAACCTGCAATACGTGGTGCCGGTGGAAGGTGGCGCATTGTGGGTCGATGGCTTGTACATACCCAGCGATGCGCCACACGTCGCAAATGCCCATAAGTTCATCAACTTTTTGTTGCGTGGAGACGTCGCCGCGGGTATTTCGAAGGAAGTTGAATACGCGAACGCAAACGCAGCGTCCTGGGAGTTTCTCGACGAGGAAACATTGAATAATCCGGCTATCTACCCAGACGCAGCGGCGTGGAAACGAATGTTTGCTATCGACGCGGCCGATCCCGTGAGGGAGCGAGCGCGAACGCGAACTTTGGCACGCGTAAAGAGTGGTCTATGAAAGATTTTATTCGCATCAAGGGCCTTAGCAAGAGTTTCGGTGATTTCGTTGCCGTGGACAACGTCGATCTTGATATTGAGAAGGGCGAGTTGTTTTCGATCCTTGGTGGTTCCGGCTGTGGCAAGACCACGTTGCTCAGGATGCTCGCGGGTTTCGAGATTCCGACATCCGGGAGCATCGAAATCGATGGAGTCGATATAACGCGCCTGGCGCCCTACGACCGGCCTGTAAACATGATGTTCCAGTCTTACGCGATTTTTCCGCACATGAACGTAGCGAAAAATATCGCCTATGGGCTGCGCAAAGATGGCGTGGGCAAAGCCGAGATCGAAAAACGCGTCGATCAGATGTTGGAGTTAGTCCAGCTTTCCGAATTGAAGAAACGTAAACCCGATCAGTTGTCCGGTGGCCAGCGACAACGCGTCGCACTTGCGAGGGCCCTTATCAAGCGACCAAAGGTACTCCTCCTGGACGAACCCCTGGCCGCACTCGACAAAAAGCTTCGTGAACGTACGCAGTTTGAACTGATGACCATTCAGGATGAACTTGGCATTACGTTTGTGGTCGTGACACACGATCAGGAGGAGGCGATGATTCTATCAACCCGGGCCGCGATTATGGACCAGGGACGGTTTCAGCAGATTGGCACTCCAAAAGAAATTTATGAATTTCCAACAAATCGATTTGTCGCGAACTTCATCGGCACCATTAACACCTTTGAGGGCGTTGTTACCGTCGTCGATGAAGAGCAGATTCAAGTTTATTGTGACGAAGCTGGCGAGACCCTGACCGCGCTCGGACGACAGCTGGTCGAGGTCGGCCAGACCATCAACATCGCGATTCGCCCCGAGAAGATATTTGTTAGTAAGGAAAGGCCGGACAACAAAGACGATGTTTGTATTGAGGGTATCGTGGATGACCTGGGCTACCTCGGCAATCGGTCTCTGTATCGGGTCAAGCTGGCGAGCGGAAGAATTGTTCAGGTGAGCTCCCAGAACCGGCGTCGATCGATCACGCGATTCCTCGAATGGGGAGACAAGGTATGGATTTCGTGGACAGACCGCAGCACCGTGGTATTGCTTGACTAATGGGTAACGGCATTAGCAATAACGACGAACTATGGCGACGATTCGCTGTTGCGGCGCCGTATCTGTGGTTGCTGGTGTTCTTCCTCGCACCTTTTGCCATCATTCTCAAAATTAGTTTCGCAGATCCCATACTCGCGCAACCACCCTATTCGCCATCATTTGACAGCAGCGGCAATCCGTCAATGACGCTAGGCAACTACGGCTTCCTGCTCTCCGACAAACTGTACGCATTGACCTATATGCGCTCTGTCGTTATGGCTCTCGTGACAACGACACTCTGCCTTTTGCTGGGCTTCCCGATGGCCTATGGCATTGCCCGATCTTCACCGGCAACACGTAGCCTGTTGCTGCTATTGATCGTGCTGCCGTTCTGGATTTCCTTCCTGTTACGCGTGTATGCGTGGATGGGTCTCATGAATAACTACGGCACGATTAATACCTTTCTGCTGTGGACCGGTCTCATCGATCAACCGCTTAAGATCATGTACACCGACTTTGCAATAGCGGTCGGACTAACTTACTCCTACCTGCCATTCATGATTCTGCCGCTTTATGCATCACTCGAACGTATGGACATGGATCTTGTTGAAGCCGCCCAGGATCTTGGCGCATCACGTGCCCGTGCTTTCTGGGATATCACCTGGCCGCTAGCCAAACCCGGTACCATCGCCGGGTGTTTGCTCGTCTTCATACCCGCCATGGGCGAGTA
>JALHUQ010000128.1 GCA_022866645.1 Woeseiaceae bacterium
CCGGCGCGATTTCTGCCGCGTGCCAGGCTTTCAGCTTGGCACGGTCAACCTGCTCCACCAGCTCCGTATTCCAAACCGCGCCCATCGCGCTGTCCGGTCCATAAATGGCGCGATCAAACAAGCTGTCAGCGGCCCGCGACGGCGCGTGCTGCAAATTGGACAGATACGCTAAAACCCGAGCCTTGATCTTTTCGAGTTCGTCCTCCGGGAAGGTCGGATTGCGGAGCATTTCTGCTGCAAGCTCGAGGGAGGGCTCAAGGTTGTTCTTGAGAATGCGATAGTCCAGAGAACTCCGCTCGACGCCACTGCCAAAGCTCCCTTCCATAGCGATTTTGTCCTTGGCCGCCGCCAACTTGTTCGCGTCGAACTTCCCGGTGCCTTTGTCCATCAGTCCAAAAACGAAGGTTGGCAATCCGGGCGCGTCCAGAGGAGCTGCCGTGATTCCAGTATCAATCTGAAACGAAACATTGACTAACGGAACGCTGCCCCGAGTCGCGACGACCAACTTCATTCCGTTCTTGAGGGTCGCCGTTTCAATTTTTGGAAATTGTATATCGGAGTGGGCCGTAACGACTGGAATCGCGGACCGGTCGACCTTTTCTTCTGCACTCAGCAATTCAGGAAATGGCTCGACCGTGAGCTGATAATAACCGCGCGTCAGCCAACGATTTGCGACTTGACGAAGTTCTTCGCCGCTGGCGTTGTTCAGCCACTCCAGCTCGGTATTGATGAACAGCGGGTTATTTGAAAATAACTCGCCTTCAACCAGCAGCCGGCCAATCTGAGCCCCGGTCTCAAGCGCGCCGAGAATATACATTTTTACGCCCAGCTTCGCGTTCTCGACGATCTGCTCATCGGGGCCGTCCGCCAGATAAGCTGCAATGACTTCGTCCACGACTGCCATGACCACTTCGGGTTCGACACCGGGCCGGAGATCCACGGTCAGGCTGTATTCGCCGCTCATCACCCGTCCATACGCGCTGCCTTGAATGCTGGTGGCGAGTTGCAGCTCGTCGACCAGCTTCTTTCGCAGTGGCGAGTTCTTATTTGCCACCAAAGAGTCGTTCACCAGGTACATCAACGAAGTATCTTTGTCGTTCAATCCCGGCAAGGCCCAGACACGAGAGATGCGCGTTTGACCCACTCGGTCATACATCATTTCCTCTCGATTTTCAGTGAGGTTCGGTACCCACTTTTTCGGGTGCGACAACGGGCCGCCGGTCGGTGCCTCGCTAAAGTAGTGCTCCACTTTTTGTCTTGCATCCTCAAGCGTTACATCACCGGCGAGCACAAGAACGACGTTTGACGCTCCGTAGTAAGTCTTGAACCACTCCTGCACATCGTCGACCGATGCTGCGTTCAAGTCGTCCATCGAGCCGATGACCGAGTGGCGGTAAGGGTGATCGACCGGGTAGATTCCCTCGCGAATCTTGTCGTACATCTGCGCGTAAGGCCGCGTTTCTCCCTGCCGCTTTTCGTTCTGTACGACGCCGCGCTGTTCATCCAGCGCTTCCTGCGTAATAGCTCCGAGGAGATGCCCCATACGGTCACTCTCCATCCATAACGCCATATCGAGAGCGCCGGATGGAACGGTGGAGTAGTAATTCGTACGATCCTCACTTGTCGTGCCGTTCATGCCCGTAGCGCCCGCGTCCGTGAATGGCGAAAAATATTCGCCCTCTCGACTTTCAGTTCCCTGGAACATCAGGTGCTCGAACAAGTGTGCGAATCCCGTCTTGCCTTCGGGCTCGTCTTTTGAACCGACGCCATACCACATGCCAACAAACACCGTTGGCGTCGAGTGATCGGTTTGCACCAGAACCGTCAGCCCGTTATCCAGCTGAAATCGCTCATATGGCAAATCGATTTGCGTCGCCAGATCGTCCTCAGCACCGACTGAGACGGAGTATGCGAGCGCAAGCAATAGCAGCGCGATAGATTGTCGTGTAAGCGTCATTTTATGTATCCCATGTCCAAGCCGCTGATTGTCAACTGTAGAAGCTGCGCGAGCCAGTATTCGATCGATTATTGTTGGCCGCGATGTTTACTTCGAGCGTATAGCTAGGCTAAAGTTCGCCGCAACATCGACTGGTGAATGTCTGCTTGCAGACATTAAACGGGAAGACGGTGCGCCACTTCAACCATGGCCATCCCGTCACTGCCCCCGCAACGGTAAATGAGTCAGTTAGTCACTTAGCCACTGCGCGAATTGCGTGGGAAGGCGATTAACAACAACGTGTTACGTTACTCATGAGTCCGGAGACCGGCCCGTCGACAATCCACTGTTCGATCGCGGCGGGCGATTCACGGGAATTCGATTCTCACTTCCCCTCCCAACGATCGGCGTTATTGCAGGTCCGGGGATGCTTGCGGGAGAGAGTCATGAAGAATCTGCCCTACCTGTTCACCCTCGTTTTTTCCTCGCTGCTGAGCCAGGCCTCGGTTGCCGATGACATCGACCAAATCGTTGTTACCGGGGCACGCACGCCGCTGACTATCGACCAGATCGGCAGCGCCGTAACCATTATCACCCGCGACGACATTGAGCGACGGGAAGCCCGCCACGTCACGGACTTGTTGCGCTCGGTGCCGGGATTTTCTGTAAGCAATACGGGCGTAACGGGCTCGCAGGCACAGGTGCGCGTTCGAGGCGCAGAAGCCAATCATGTGCTCGTCCTGATCGACGGCGTACGAGCCAATGACCCGGCTACGGGTGACGAATTTCGCTGGGAATATTTGAGTACCGGAAACATAGAACGCATCGAAATAGTTCGCGGCCCGCAAAGTTCTTTGTGGGGCAGCGACGCGGTTGCGGCTGTCATACACATCATCACAAAGTCCGAGCAGCCGGGGTCCGGTGTCAACGGCTACGCGGAAGGCGGCTCATTCAATACCAACAACGCCGGACTGAATGGCGCACTTCGCGGTGACGCCTGGGTATTGCGCGGCGGTATAGAACGCCTTGCTACGGATGGCAGCAACGCGTCGCGCGTCGGGTCTGAAAAAGAGGATGCCGATCTGACGACGGCCAATTTATCTGCGAACATTACTGCGTCAGAGGCGTTGTCATTTAATCTCGGCTTACGCTCAGCGGATGCCTACTCGCAGTTTGATCCTGTTGATTACTACGTGACCGGCTTGCCTGTCGACGGCGACGTCGCAACCGATGTCCAAACGCTGTACGCGCAAGCCGGGGTGATCTTCGGCCGAGCAGGCAGTCGTGTTTCGCAGCAATTCAACGTGCGCTATTTCAATTCTGACAATCGCAATCTCGTCGATGGAGTTCTCGACTCGTCAACAGCATCGGACCGTATGACGTTCGCCTATCAGGCAGACATTGGTGTCGGCGAAAACCTGCTGTCACTGGCATTCGAACGCGAAGATACTCAGTTCGAGCAAAACGGCGCTGTCGTTTTCGGTGACCCCAATCAAATCCAGAATATGGACGTGACCAGCGCCATTGCTGAATTTCAGGGCTTGTCTCCGGACCGCCTGACCTGGATCATCAGCGTGCGCGCCGACAACAACAGCGATTTCGACAATGCTTTCAATGGTCGCTTATCGCTCGCTTATGAATTGAGTCAGGCAACCACACTTCGCGGCAGTATCGGCACCGGCCAGAAGAACCCAACATTCACCGAGCGGTTTGGATATTTTCCGGGCCAGTTCATTGGCAATCCAGCGCTGAAGCCGGAACGCTCAATCTCGTATGAGCTCGGAGTCGACCAGAGCTTCGCCGACGATGCCCTGCAGCTACAGGTATCCCTGTTTCGACAAGACCTGAAGGATGAAATCGACGGCTTCGTTTTTGATCCGGTGAGTTTCTTGTCAACGGCAGGAAATATGCCGGGGAAAAGCGAACGCAGCGGTATCGAACTGGCCGCTCGCTGGACGCTGAGCGAATCGCTGGGTTTTTCGGCTCATTACACCTACACCGATTCCACGGAGCAGGACTTCCTCGGTAACGATGTTAGTGAATTGCGCCGACCGCGACATTCAGGCGGCGTTTCACTCGATTTTCGCAATACCAGTGAGCGCTTTAGCACGTCACTAAACGCTGACTACGGCGGCACCCGATCGGACATCTTCTTCCCACCCTGGCCAGATCCGTCAGAAATTGTGACCTTGAGTAATTACTGGTTGCTTGATCTTGCCGTGCAGTTTCGGGCGACACCCTCTGTCACCTTGTTTGCCAAAGGCAGCAATTTGCTGGACGAGGACTATGAACAGGTTTACGGATACCGCACCCCAGGCCGTGCCGCCTACTTCGGAATCCGGCTTAGCTTCGGCGCCGTCCGCCAGTAGTTTAGTGCCGCTTTTCTGTATTGCTGGCTGACCGGGGAAGGCGCAGACTCGACGCAGGGCCACACGTTCACGGCATACGCCGCCGAGGGTTTGCCATGAGCACCGTTACTGCGCAGCCGAAGTCGATGCAACTGACTTCTGATCGTTTTTACCAAAATATCGCGGTGCTGTGCGCCGCCGTCGCCTTCGCAGGGTTTTTGCCCAGCTATTGGTCCCCGATGTGGCAGGCCCATTTGCACATTCCTCGAGTGGTTCATCTGCACGGCGCGATTTTCTTCGCCTGGACCCTCTTTTTTGTGGCGCAAACCTCGCTGGTCGCGCATGGGCGAACGGCGATGCACCGGGAACTCGGTCTGTTGGGCATTGCGCTGGCAACCGCGATGCTATTCACCGGCACGATGGTGTCGATCGGCAGCATGCATCGCTTTTTTGCTTTGGGCTTCGTCGATGAAGCGCGCGCTTTCGCAATCGTACCCCTAAGCGCAATTATGTATTTTGCGGCAGTTGTCACATACGCCATCGTCAACATCAAGCGACCAGAGATACACAAGCGAGCGATGGTTTTGGCGACGGTCGCTTTGTTACAGCCGGCGATCGCACGTTGGTTCATTTTCTTTCTCGCGCCACCGGATGCGACCGGACCGGTACCCGTCATTCTTTCTGTGGCACCAGGCCTCGTCTCTGATCTTCTGCTCGTGTATGCCATGATCCACGACAAGCGCACTCGTGGACGGCCGCATTCCGTGTATGTGATCGGCGCCATCGTTCTCCTGACTGTGCAGGTAGCGCGTGTGCCACTCAGTACGTCAGCGTTCTGGTTTTCGATTGCGGATTGGTTTTCAGCATTGTCGGGTTAGGGCCGGATGCGGCGCAGTGAGCGACAGGGGAAAGTACGTATTACCTGAGCGCGAAGCAGGAATAGACTTAGCTGCTCGAATATTTCATTTTGGTGGGGAACCCGAAAATGAAAGCACTCTCAAGTCTATTACTCACTCTCAGCGTTGCCGTTCTTGCCTCTTGCGGTGGCAGCGATAGTTCAATTACTCCGCCTGCTAGCGGCACGGTGACCGTTCTTCTCACCGACGGACCTATGGATGAAGCGCGATCTTTGGTGTTTCACGTCACTCACGTCGACATGGGCCACGCAGACGGCTCGATGACCCACTTGGTTCTGCCCGGCGGACCGCTCGACATCGATATGATGCAGCTCCAAAACGGTGCGGTGCAGTCGATTCTGAATAACACGACAATGCCTGCCGGCCACTACGAATGGATGGAGCTGGGTGTCGACCTGACACAGTCCCACATCGGTACGATGTCCGGCGGCCAGCACAACATGACGATGTCCACTGCGCACCCTTTTCGCAGCACAGAACCGTTCGAGATTGTCCCCGCACAACATGCAGAGTTTGTTATGGATTTCGATTTGCGGCGTGGCGTCCAGCAACATGACATGGGCGGCATGATGGGGGTCGAGTACCAACTGCACGATGCCATGCGTCTGATGAATACCAATAACACGGGTGGTATTAGCGGCGCCGTAGATGTCTCGCTCATGGATTTCAACCAGGCGAGTTGTAACTCG
>JALHUQ010000129.1 GCA_022866645.1 Woeseiaceae bacterium
ATTCTGCGCCCTATCCGCGAAGGCATGGCCGTCGGCAGTGGTTCCGACACCGTTCCCTATCTGTTTATGGGCACGTTTGCGGTGATGATGATCGCGACGCCGATATTTGGTTGGGTCGCATCCCGCTACGCAAGGCGCACATTCTTGCCCTGGGTATACCTTTTCTTCATATCGAACATTTTGATTTTCTGGCTGCTTTTCTCCCAGACGACTGACGACAGCGCTGACCGCGTCTGGCTTGGCCGTACGTTTTTTGTCTGGCTCAGTGTATTCAATCTGTACGTCGTTTCCGTTTTCTGGAGCTTCATGGCGGATATCTATAGTCGCGACCAGGGTCGGCGTCTTTTCGGTTTCATCGCCGCCGGTGGCAGCATCGGTGCGCTGTTTGGTGGAGCCGCCACCACCGCGTTTGTCGTTCAAATTGGTCTTGAGAATCTGTTTCCTGCCGCAGCGATCCTATTGTTGCTGGCTGTTCTTTGTATCGGCCGGCTCAGTGGCTGGATCGAAAGCGAACGCGAAACCGAAAATCGCGTAACGGCAGACATCGATGCGCCATTGGGCGGTAACCCACTTGGCGGCATCACGCACGTGTTTCAGTCCAAATACTTCTTGGTAATAGTCGCGAGCTCGATGATAGCCAGTTTGCTTGGCACTGCGCTGTATATGTTCGCCATTCAACTCGTGGAAGACTCCATTCCAGGGGCCAATGCCCGCATCGAATTCTTTTCGAATATTAATTCCTGGACCAACCTGTTCGCATTACTCGGTCAGATGTTTCTGGTCAGGTATGTCGTTGTCCGTTTCGGTATCGGACGCTCCCTTGCACTATTACCGATAGTCTCAATCGCGGGATTCGTGTTATTGGCATTCGATCCGGTACTCGGCATCGTGGCGTTCCTCACAATCGCTCGCAGGGCGCTCGGCTTTAGCTTCAGCAAGCCAACCACCGACATGTTGTACTCAGTAGTAACTGCTGAAGAAAAATATAAAACCAAAAACTTCATTGATACCGCAGTCTATCGCTTCGGCGATATCGTCGGTACCTGGATGGTTCAACTCATGATGGGTCTGGGTATCGCCGGCGTTTCGCTGGTCATGCTGCCGTTCGCTCTGCTTTGGAGCGCTATTTCGCTGTGGCTGGGACGCGACTACAAACGTCAGGCGATCGCACTTAAAAACAGGGGTATCGAGTGAACGAGGATTACTGGAATCGTCGCGACCTAATCGCGGCTGGACTCGCTCTTGGGATAACACCTAATGTCGCATTGCCAACTGAAAACACTCAAATGATAAACAAGACAATTCCAGGCAGTGGTGAGTCCCTGCCGGTCATCGGACTCGGAACCTATGAGGTTTTCGACGTCGAAAGTTCGCAGGAGGAACTCGACCTACGCAGGAGCATCGTTGAGATCTTGACGACCAGCGGCGGGACGCTGCTCGATACATCACCTATGTACAATCGCGCCGAAAAAGTGATTGGGGACCTTATTGAATCCGGCACCGCACGGGAGCCACTCTTCCTGGCGACGAAAGTCTGGACTAACGGTCGCGACGCCGGTATCCGCCAAATGCAGCGTTCGTTCGACCTGATGCAGACCGAGCGTATCGACCTCATGCAGGTTCACAACCTTCGCGACACAGCGGTGCATATGGATACCATTCGAGAGTGGCAAGACGCTGATCGAATTCGCTATAGCGGGCTGACGCACTATGCTGCGGGAGCTCACATCGATTTGGGCCGTGAGATGCAAAGCTTCAAACCGGATTTCATCCAGGTCAACTACTCCCTGGGCGAGCGAGAGGCGGAAGATCGATTGTTGCCTATGGCGCAGGAGCTGGGCGTCGCTGTCCTCATCAATCGTCCATTTCAGGCCGGCAGACTATTCAGCGCCGTCGCCGGGAAACCCTTGCCCGACTGGGCCCACGACTTTGCAGCAAGCTGGGGACAATTCTTTCTGAAGTTCATCATCAGCCATCCGGCCGTCACCTGCGTCATCCCGGCGACCAGCAAGACGAGTCACATGATTGATAATCTCGGCGCCGGTACAGGCATACTACCCGACCCCGCCATGCGCAAACGCATGATTGATTACTTCGCGAGCCTCTAAATTGCAGAATACCGGTTTAATTCGTCGCGCGGCTGCGATGCTCTACGACGGCTTGCTGATCCTCGCGCTGCTGTTTTTGGCGACATTGCCATTCATTGCGGTTCGCGGCGGAGAGCCCGTCGAGCCCACCGGAAACCTCGGCTACCGAATCGTTCTTGGTTTGGTTATATACGGATTCTTTGTTGGATTCTGGACGCGGTCCGGTCGCACCCTGGGTATGCAGTCATGGCGATTGCAACTCGAAACCCCTGCCGGCGGTCACCCTGCGTTTACAACCGCGACGCTGCGATTCTTTGCCGCCATCGTGTCATGGCTACCCTGCGGGCTGGGTTTTCTATGGCAACTCTGGGACAAAGATAAATTGACCTGGCACGATCGCATCAGCAAGACGCGTATCGTGTATTACCCCAAGCCATAGATCAGCGTACTCGAGATAACGCGAATACGGTGATGACCATCAATGCCACCGTCGGCAACCAGGCGACAATAATTGGGTTCAGATCGAATACCTCCCCCGAATTCGCCAGCGACTCACTGGCCAGATAATAAGCAAGACCGATCACCACACCAATCATCAGCCGGCCTCCTGAGCCGCCCGTTCTGAGTGAGCCGAAGACAAACGCCAGAGCCAGAATCGGCATAATCAGCACAGTGAAAGTTCGCGACACGCGGTACCAAAACTCGGTTTCATATTTCGTCGCATCGAGGCTGTTCTTGCGCAGATACGTGATGTAGCTGAGCAACTCCCGGGCTGACAGGCTCATGGGTTTTGCGAGTGAGGTACCCAAGACATCAGCGTTCACCTCGAATGATTCGATCGATCGTGATGACTGAAGAACCTGAACGCCGTCGTTCTGAAATTGGGTCTCGCGAAGATTTTCAAGTATCCAGTTATCGTTCTCGTCAATACCAGAATTTTCGGCCACGGCGACCGATTGCAAACGATCCCCGTCAAACTTGAATACATAAAGACTGCCAAACTCAAGCTCGGGACTGACTTTCTCGAGATGCAGATAGGTCGACCCGTCCTTGACCCACGCTTCGTTGCCGACGCGATCGTCGTCTTGCTCAGAGCGTGCTTCCATGCGCATGTTCCGCGCGTAAGTATCGAGCGGCGGCCCGATGAATTCGCCGAGCAAAGCCGTGAATACGAGCAACACGCCGCCGGATAAGGCCACCATGCCCGACAATTCACGTACCGAGAGTCCGGCGGATCGCATGACGATGATTTCACTATTGCCAGCTAAAGCACCGAGCCCCAGCAGTGACCCGATCAGAACGGCAATGGGCAACATCGCGAACGCGAGATTGGGCAATCGAAATGCCGTGTAGAGTATCGCCTGCACGGTCTGGTAATCACCTATCGTGTCGTCGAGTTCTCCTATGAATTCGAATAAGCCCGCCAACGCAAGAAGCACTATCAGAACCAAAGCCGTGCTCGCGAATATGGTGCGCATCAGGTATTGGCTGAGGATGCCGTTCATCTGAACCACCTCCTCGGATAGCCGTTTTGAACGGCGAGCAATCCCAACGCGAACGTCAGGACACACGCATGTACCCACCAGATACCGAGTGCTGGCGAAATGGTTGACTGCTCGACCCAGACCTTGGCCGCGCCCATCATATTCAGATAAATAATGAAAACCAACAGACCGATCGAAAGTCGCCCGTAACGTCCGGCTCGCGGCTGACTTCTGCTCAGCGGCACGGCCAGAATGGCGAGAATTATGGTCGATATCGGAATGCTGAGCCGCCATTGAAATTCGGCAATGTGTTGTGGCTCATCCGATTGCATCAAATCAAAAAAGGCCATCGTCCACGGCTTCGGGTCCGGCGGAGTCAGGCTCGGCAGACGATAAGGCACACCGTGTTCGGCGAATTCGATAACGCGAAACTCTGTGGTTCCGGGCACACCTTCGTAGCGTCGTCCATTGTGCAGCACCAGCATGCGAACGTCCGGATCGTCCACAACCGCCATTTCACCGAGCTCGGCAATGACGACTTCAACACCGCCATCTTTCACTCGTCGCTGCATGAAGACTTTTTCCATTTGGCCCTTGGCGTTAACGGCATGGCCGTAAACCACTGCACCATCCGGTCCAACCACAGTGAACTGGCCCGGCTCGATACTGGTCAGATCAGCCCCCCGGCGCACCTCTGCACTGATCCGTTCGATACGCGTCAACGCCCAGGGCCCGCCTTCTATCGCGAGCCACGCAACACTGAGCACGAGTGGCAGCATTAACCAGGTGAGTGGCCGGTAAATGCCGGATGGGCCAACTCGACAGGCCATCATTGCAGGCAGCTCGCTGTCCCGATACAGACGACCGAGTGCCAGCATGATCGCCAGGAACAAGCCGATGGGCACCAGAATGGTCAGATACTGCACGGCCGACAGCCCGATGACGTCAATTGCCGCATCTTTGGGCAATTTGCCCTTTGCAACCTCACCGAGTACTCGTGCAAACTGATTGGTGAGCAGGATCAGCAATAAAACCATCGTGACCCCGATCCAGGTCGTGGCGATTTCGCGAAAAATGTACCGATCGAGAATACGGGTCATCGGTGTCCGGGAATGGCGTAGCTGTAGATAGCCGAAACGGTTAGACTACCTGCTTTATTTTGCCCGTGACAGCCCCGGAATAATAACAAGGCAACCCGAGAAGTTATGAAATACTTTACAACGACCAGCAATGTTTCTCGACGAGCCGCCGATTGCGTCATCGTCGGCGTCTACAAGCGCGGCAAACTCGGTACCGGTGCCGCTGATATCGACGCAGCCAGCAAAGGATTCCTGCGGGGCCTCATTAAGTCGGGTGATATTTCAGGTGAACCCGGCCGCGTTGCCGTATTGACCGCCGTGCCGGGCGTCAAGGCGACCCGGGTAGCGGTTGTTGGTCTGGGAAAAACAGGGGAAATGAACGCTGCCGGGTTTCGAAAAGCTGTCGCAACCGCGACCCGCGCTATTGCTCATACAAAGGCAAAGCAAGTGCTCAACGCTCTGACGCTGGAGCCGGTTGCCAATTGCGACGCTTACTACCTCGCACGCCACACCGTTGAAACCATCAGCGAGTCGCTGTATCGCTTCGATCAAATGAAAAGCGGTCGCAAGAGCCCGGCAATGCCCTTGCACACCATTGGTCTTGCTGTTCTGAAAAGCGGTGATGCGAAGAAAGCAGCGCGTGGGGCCGCGCATGGCGACGGCATTGCGGCGGGCGTATCGCTCGCGAAAGATCTTGGCAACCTCCCAGCCAACGTTTGCACACCAACGTACCTCGCTCGCGTGGCGAAAAACCTCGCCAGTGGTAACGGCAAGCTGACAACACGCGTTCTCAGTGAAGCAGAAATGAAGAAGCTTGGCATGGGATCTTTGCTGTCCGTTACAGCAGGCGCTGTCGAACCCGCCAAATTGATCGTTATGCATTACAAGGGTGCCGGCAGCGAACAGCCCGTTGTCCTGGTCGGCAAAGGCGTGACATTCGATACCGGCGGCATTTCATTGAAGCCCGGTGTCGGCATGGACGAGATGAAATTCGACATGTGCGGAGCAGCGAGCGTCATCGGCGCAATGGCCACCATCAGCAAATTGAAGTTGCCGATCAATGTGACCGTCGTCGTTCCCGCCGTTGAGAATATGCCTAGCGGTACGGCAACGCGACCCGGTGATATCGTCAAGAGCATGTCAGGACAAACGATTGAGGTACTGAATACGGATGCCGAGGGACGCCTGATCTTGTGTGACGCGCTGACCTATTCACGGCGCTTCAAACCCGCCGCCATTATCGATGTCGCGACCTTGACCGGTGCTTGTGTCGTCGCGCTCGGGAATCATAGATGTGCGATTTATTCAAACAACGACAGCTTGCGTGAAGAGCTTTTTGGCGCGGGAAATGCAGCCGAAGACCTGGGCTGGCCTATGCCGATGGGTGAACCGTATGCGGCCCAGTTAAAAAGTAACTTCGCCGACATGGCCAATATCGGTGGCTCGGGTGGCGGCTCCGTCACTGCAGCCTGCTTCCTCGGCAAGTTCACCGACGGCATGGTATGGGGTCATCTGGATATAGCTGGCGTGGCCTGGAAATCCGGCGTTGAGAAAGGCGCCTCCGGGCGGCCGGTATCATTGCTGACCGAGTTCCTGTTGGCTCGCGCCGGCGCCCTGCCCTGATAGCGATCGTGGCTCAAATCTATTTCTATGTTCTCGATCGTGTCGATGAACACTCGCGAAACACTCTCGCTTGCAAGCTGGCCGAAAAAGCCTGGCGGCTGGAGAACACTATTCATATTCACACGATGACGCAGGCCGCCGCGGAACATCTTGATGAGCTCCTGTGGACTTTTCGCGATGGCAGTTTCGTACCGCACGAATTGGCGAGTAGCGGCAAGAACGCTCCGGTGACCATAGGCTACGGCGACCAGAGCGTCGAACCGCGCGATCTGTTAATTACGCTGTGCGATGAAATTCCGCCATTCGCCGATACATTCCCGCGCGTTGCGGAACTCGTCAGCTCCGACGAGTCCTGCCGCAACAAAAGCCGGCAACGATACGCAATCTACCGTGACCAAGGTCATAAATTAGAAACACACAAGATCTGATGGACAAGACGTACCAACCTCACGACATCGAACAGCGCATTTACGATCGCTGGGAAGAAAACGGATACTTCGCTCCGCAGGGCGAAGGTGCTTCCTATTGCATCGTTATCCCGCCTCCCAATGTGACGGGCACTCTGCACATGGGTCATGCGTTCCAGAACACAATCATGGACGCGCTGACGCGTTACCACCGCATGAAGGGCGATCGAACGTTGTGGCAACCCGGCATGGATCACGCCGGCATAGCGACACAAATGGTGGTCGAACGCTTGCTCAACGCTGAGGGTAAATCGAAACACGATCTCGGCCGCGATCGCTTTGTTGAACGCGTGTGGGAGTGGAAAGAGGAATCCGGTGGACTCATTGCAAAGCAAACACGCCGGCTCGGCGCGTCTGTCGATTGGACCCGCGACCGTTTCACGATGGACGAGGGATTGTCTAACGCCGTCCGCAAGGTATTCATACAACTTTACGACGAAGGCCTGATTTATCGCGGCAAACGCCTGGTTAACTGGGATCCCAAGTTGCACACGGCACTGTCTGACCTCGAAGTATTGTCCGCCGACGAAGACGGTCACCTGTACCATTTTCGATATCCGCTGGCGTCTGGTGACGGCTACCTGGTTGTTGCGACGACACGACCCGAAACGATGTTGGGCGACAGTGGCCTTGCCGTCCATCCGGATGACGATCGCTACAAACATCTCGTCGGTCAGGAGATCGTCCTGCCGATCGTTGGACGCCGCATCCCAATCATTGCTGATGATTACGTCGAGCCGGAGTTCGGTTCCGGATGCGTGAAGATGACGCCGGCGCACGATTTTAACGACTACGAAATCGGCAAACGCCACGACTTGGCGATGTACAACATATTTACTGACGACGCGGCGCTGAATGACGACGTACCGGAACGCTATCGAGGTATGGACCGCTTCGACGCGCGTAAGGCGATCGTCGCCGAACTCGAGATTTTAGGACTACTCGAAAAGATTGAAGACTATGTCGTCAAAATTCCGCGCGGAGATCGAAGCGGCGCAGTTGTCGAGCCCTATTTGACCGATCAGTGGTACGTGAAAATTGCGCCGCTCGCGAAACCGGCTATCGAGGCCGTCGAGACAGGTCGTATCAAGTTCGTCCCGGAAAACTGGTCGAAGACCTATTTCGAATGGATGTACAACATTCAGGACTGGTGCATCAGCAGACAACTATGGTGGGGCCACCGTATCCCGGCATGGTACGACGACAAGGGCAATATCTACGTCGGCGACGACGAAAGCCAGGTTCGCGAAAAATACCAACTGGGAGAGCTACGTCTACGCCAGGATGATGACGTACTCGATACCTGGTTCTCTTCTGCACTGTGGCCCTTCAGCACGATGGGTTGGCCCGAAAAGACCGATGCACTGAAGGACTTTTATCCCGGCAACGTCCTGGTAACAGGCTTCGACATAATATTTTTCTGGGTCGCACGAATGATCATGTTCAGTCTGAAGTTCATGGACGATGTGCCGTTTCGCGAAGTTTATATTCATGGCCTGATTCGCGATCAGGACGGCCAGAAAATGTCGAAGACGAAAGGCAATGTCCTCGACCCGATCGACCTTATCGATGGCATCGATCTTGAGGCCCTCGTCGAAAAACGCACTACCGGCATGATGCAGGAGCACTTGGCACCAAAAATTGAAAAGGCAACACGTAAACATTTCCCGGACGGAATCAATCAGTTTGGAACTGACGCGCTGCGCTTGACATTTTCGGCTCTCGCAACGACCGGGCGCGACATTCGCTTCGATCTCGGGCGCATCGAAGGCTACAAGAATTTCTGCAATAAGCTTTGGAACGCCGCGCGGTATGTGTTGATGAACACCGAGTCGCTGGATGATGGGGACGTCCAGTTCAGCTCGGCCGATCGCTGGATTAAGTCGCAGATCAACAACGTGACGGCCGACATGCATCAACATCTGTCGACCTACCGGCTCGATATGGCATTGCATTCTGTTTACGAATTCACCTGGCACGAATTTTGTGACTGGTATCTTGAGTTGTCGAAGTCGGTACTGCAGTCGGACGAGTCATCCGACGCAGAGAAACGTGGCACCCGGCGAACACTCATCGAAGTACTCGAAACCGTCCTTCGACTGTTGCACCCGCTGATGCCCTTTGTCACCGAAGAAATCTGGCAGGCGGTTGCGCCTCGCGCCGGCATTGCTGGCGACACCATTATGTTGCGCCCCTACCCCGAAGTATCACCCGACGCCGACGATGCCGACGCCGTGGCTGATATCGAATGGGTGAAGCAATTCATACTGGGAATCCGCCAAATTCGCGGAGAAATGGATATTTCACCGGGCAAACCATTATCCGTAATCTTGCAGGGCGCAAGCGATAGCGATCTAAGCCGGGCGAACAGAGAGGCGATACTGTTGCGACGAGTTGGACGTGTCGAATCGGTCACAGTGTTGGGTGCCGACGAAAAGCCGCCTACGGCCGCCACCGCGTTGCTCGGTGACATGCGCCTTCTGGTTCCAATGAAGGGATTGATTGATGTTGACGCAGAACGCACGCGTCTCACGAAACAACAGGAAAAGGTCAAAGCCGATCTTGACCGTAGCAGCAACAAGCTCAACAACAAGAACTTTGTGAACAACGCGCCTCCCGAAGTTGTCATACAGGAACAGGAGCGTATTGCCGAGTTTGAGAAAACAATTGGTCAATTGACTGAGCAAATCCAGAAACTTGACGAGCTTGCATGATGTCGATTGGTTTCTGAGCACTGCATCACACTCTGACGGCGAAGCCGGTGCAAATCAGCGGTGTATCAGTAACGATATCGCCTGGAGGACTACTGCATGCAACGCGGCAATACACTTGAGAATCTACCCACCAGCCTCGACACGCAACGCGATGCTGTGTTGCGCGCCCGCAAAGCGCTCGGCAGGATCATTCTTGGCAAAGACGAAAAAATCTCCCTGGCGCTCGCCTGCCTGCTGGCACGTGGACACCTTTTGATTGAAGACTTGCCGGGCCTTGGTAAAACGATGCTCGCGCAGTCACTGGCAAGAACACTTGGTCTTACGTTCCGCCGCATCCAGTTTACGAGCGATATGTTGCCCGCTGACATTATTGGCGTCTCCGTATTTCGTCAGGACAGCGGCAAATTCGAATTTCAACCTGGGCCGGTATTTTCGCAGCTAATTCTCGCGGATGAAGTGAACCGTGCAACGCCAAAAGCACAGAGCGCACTCCTGGAGGCCATGGAGGAATACCAGGTATCGATAGACGGAGAAACACGGCCACTACCGCATCCGTTCTTCGTTGTCGCTACGCAGAATCCGGGCGACCAGATCGGCACTTTCCCACTTCCGGAATCACAACTCGACCGTTTCCTTATGCGCGTCGCTATCGGCTATCCCGATGCCGCCAGTGAGCGAGAAATCATCGCAGGTGATGATCGACGACTCATGCTTGATGAGATCGAAGCAGTAGCCGGGCCGGAAACATTGATTGAATTACAAAAATCCGTGCGCAAGCAACACGTCAGCGGACCATTAATTGACTATGTCCAGGCGCTGGTCAGACAGACTCGCGAGTCGGCTGACATTGAAATCGGCCTGTCGCCGCGCGGCGCCCAGGCGCTGGTTGCGGCGGCGCGAGCACGATCCTTTATCGAAAATCATTCTGGTGTTTATCCCGACGACATTCAGGCGGTATTCGCTTCCGTTGCCGGCCACCGGCTGAAGCCAGCTGGCAGTACCCGATTCCGCAGTCCGTCCGAACTTTGCCAGCATGTCCTCGATTCTGTGGCCATCCCCTAGCCGGCTCATCGGCAACGTCCGCGAGCAAGCGACTTTGCGTGTCCGTCGCTGGGCACGCGAGCGCCAGGGCGTCGATGATGCCACTACCCGACTACGCCCGCGCCGGGTCTATATCCTGCCAACCGGAGTCGGATTGGTATTCGGACTGATGGCGTTCGCGATGTTGCTGGGTTCGATGAACTACAACAACAACCTGTCATTCGTCCTTACCTTCTTGCTCATCGGTATCGGCTTTGTCGCGATGCATCAATGCCAGCGCAATTTGGTCGGTCTGGAACTCAGCTTTGCGGGCACAGACCCGGTCTTTGCCGGGCAATCGATACGTTTCCGAATTGCAATTACCAATCAGTCGCGAAATGCGCGTTACGGTATTTGCATTTACCACGACAAAACCGAAAGCGAGGTGCATGACCTGCAGCCTGGCGAGAGCAAGTTATTTATTCTGCCCGTCACAACCGACCGGCGTGGTTGGATCAAGCTGGATCGCTTCGGCATTCGAACGCTGTTTCCATTTGAGCTGTTTCGCTCCTGGGCTTGGCTGCATATGGACCTGAGAGGACTCGTTTATCCGAACCCGAGTGAACACCCACCGGAACCGCCACCAACCCGGGTAGCCCACGGACACAGACAGCATGATGCGCGCGGCGAAGAAGATTTTGCCGGCCTCAGACGCTACAACGTAGGGGATTCGCCGCGACATGTAGCGTGGAAAGCCTACGCACGAGGTGGGCAAATGTTGTCCAAACAATTTGCAGGCGCCGATACCAGCAGCCAGTGGTTCGACTTTGACGGGATCTCCTCTGCCGAAGTTGAGGAACGTTTATCGATACTGACCCGCTGGATCGTCAACGCCGACCGGACACTGGAAGACTATGGCTTGCGGATCCCTGGCAGAGAATTTCCTCCGGCGCATGGCGATACGCAGCGCCGCCAGTGCCTGGAAGCACTCGCACTGTTTGACGGAGACGCCGAGTGAGAGCGCAGCCCCGCGGCACTGACGGCTCATTGCTTACCAGCCTGCCGTGGACAATAGGTGCTCTCGTCGTTTCGCTCGCACCGCATATTCCCTACCTGGCGATATGGATTACGACCGCCTTCGTTGGCTGCGCTGTTTGGCGCTACGGCATCGAAAAACAGCGCCGCATGCTGCCATCGCGCTGGGTGCGTGGCGGACTCGCGCTGCTGTGTTTTCTTGGCGTTTTCGGCACCTATTCATCGATTAGCGGCGTCGGCCCGGGCTCCGCCCTGCTCGTGATCATGGCTGCCATGAAGCTGCTGGAAACGCGCAGACGACGAGACCAGTTCGTCTTGTTGTTTATTTCGATTTTTCTCGTCATGTCCTCACTGCTCCGCGAACAGTATCTGTGGTCACTCCCCTATCTGTTGGGAAGCACACTAATCATTCTCACTGCCTGGCTGCGCATGTCCGCCAGGCCTGGCGAAACTGCGAAGCAGAGTTTTACGACGGGTGGACGCCTGCTTTTGTATGCCGCGCCGCTGGCGATAGTGATGTGGGTATTTTTCCCGAGACTGGCATCTCCATTCTGGGCTGTGCCGATCGATACCAGTCAGGCGACGTCAGGCTTAAGCGACACCATGAGCCCGGGGGACATTAGCTCCTTGTCCATGTCGGACGCGGTCGCATTTCGCGTACAGTTTGATGACGAAATACCGGAGTCACGCGATCGCTATTGGCGCGGGCTGGTAATGACGCGCTTCAATGGACGCACCTGGACCGGCTCCGAGCCGCGCATGGATTCATCGGCACAACAACAGATAGTGATGAGGGGTGATCCGGTTTCTTATGAAGTAACCATGGAGCCGACGCGACAACAGTGGGTATTTGCGATGGAAATGCCGACGGACTGGTCGCTTGAAAGCACCTTCATGGGACCACAACAGCAGCTATCCCACGTTACGCCGATCGAGCAACGTATCGCATACAAAGTGGTCTCTTATCCCGACTATCTGCTGCAATCCGAACTGCCGTCCCTGTTCCGCCAGTGGTACACCTCCATACCCGAAAGTGGCAACGCCCGCAGCCGTGATCTCGCGCGGGAGATGCGCGCAGCCGCCGGGTCCGACGCGGCCTACATAGACGCGGTACTGGCGAAATTTCATGACGAAGAATACTTCTACACCTTGCGACCACCCGCGCTCGGTAGCAATCCGGTTGATCGTTTCCTGTTCGAAACGCGCATGGGCTTTTGCGAACACTATGCCTCGGCATTCGCGTTCATGATGCGCAGCGCCGGCATTCCGTCGCGAATTGTTCTTGGTTATCAGGGCGGTGAAGTAAATCCAATGGGTGGACACCTGATCGTGCGCCAATCGGACGCCCATGCCTGGACCGAAGTGTGGTTGGAACGTTACGGCTGGTACCGCGTCGACCCGACTTCCGCGGTTGCTCCCGAGCGTATCGAGTACGGAGCACGCGGCGCCACCCTCGAAGGGATCGGCTTGAGCTGGGGATTCACCGCACGATCGCAGTTTCTGCAAAAGCTGACGATGACCTTGGACGCGATGGACGCGAAATGGAACGAATGGGTGCTTGGTTACGGCCCCGATGCACAAAATGATTTTATGGAATGGCTGGGGATGGATAACCCCAATTGGCGCAAAATGTTATTAACGCTGGTCGGCAGTGTAATCACACTCATATTGATCATCAGCGGTCTCATGATGCTGCGCTATCGCGCGCCCGCCAAAGATCAAGCGTCGATACTTTACAGCCGCTTTGTAAGGAAGACAGGGCTCGAAATTCACACTGGCGAAACGGCTTTGGAATATGCACGCCGCGCCAAGACCGACGGTGAACTGCCAGTGAGCACGGTGACCTCGGTAACCCGTGCTTATCTCGATGCGCGGTACGGGCCGGACGATGATGACGCTTTGAATCGATTGAAGAATGCTGTTTCGGCGATCAGGTGAAAGTTCGAACTTGAGTTGTTTGGCGTTCGTTC
>JALHUQ010000130.1 GCA_022866645.1 Woeseiaceae bacterium
AAACTCCAGCGTCTCTTTGGGTTGACGATATACATCGCGCGCTTTGTTCGCCTCACTGCGGTGCTCTCCTGCGATTGCCTTGTCCAAGGCTGCCGATGTCACAGCGTCAAGCATATACTCGTCCGCAACAGCGACTGGTTGTGGCAAAACCGATACCAGCCAGGCAGCGGCTAGCCATGCACCAATGCGTCGTCTCAATTCGTAGTTCTTCACCATTCCATCCTCATTCAGGTCTTTCGATTTTGTCCGCAACACCTGCCCATATCCAGCGCAGAAATGAATAATAGATCATCCCGGCCATTCGGAATATATTTCTCTGCCTTCACATACGAGGTTAGAATTCGAATTTGATAGTGCAGGTAATCAACAAAGCTACGTTCCGCGAGATGCCTTGGGCAAACGGTGGCGGTGTCACCAAGGAATTATTTGCTCACAATGACGAGCAATCCGGTCGCGTCCTTTGGCGCGTCAGCATGGCTAGTGTGAACTCCGATGGACCGTTTTCACACTTTGACGGCTACGACAGAGTCTTGGTCTTATTGAAGGGTCAGGGGCTGAAACTCAGTCATCGGGATGGGACAGAACACGAGCTTTCCACTGCGTACGAACTGGCGACATTTCCGGGCGACATCGAAACGCACGCCACTCTTATCAACGGTCCAGTACAGGACTTCAACGTCATCGTGGATCGCTGCGCATTTGGCTCGTCGGTTGCGGTATTGCCATCTGGCAACAACTGTAGTGTTCCCGTGAATGCGGGCGTTCTCGTGATTTATGCTATCGATGATGTCCTGCGTATCGTTGATCCGAGCTCCGCTAATCACTCTGTCCAACAAGGCGACCTTCTATTGGTCGACGCGCCGCAGCCCGGAGAATGGTTTCTGTCCGGCGCCACCTCAATCGTTATTCAACTCTGCGCCGTAAGTTAGCTCACCCTTCAATTATCCGTAGTAAGACTGTGGTAATTCGCCCTCATCAAGAAACTAAACCCGTCAAATCGAAACTCGACATTCCCGTCTGAGACTGGCACAGGCTCGACTTTCCCGGTCAGTACCCGGTCAAGATTCTCGCGCAACTGCATCAACAACGCAGGATCTGCTTTCGGTGTGTTATGAGCCGGGAACACGGCTTTCAGGTCAGCCGCTACTGCCGCAAGTTTCGCGACCGATTTCTGGTACGCCGCCAGATCCGTTTCCGGAAAAAACAACCAGATCGGTCCTTCATAAAAACTGTCGCCGGACCACAGGAATCCGGCGTCTCTGTCCAGTAAGGCAATCGAATCGTCGGTATGCCCGGGTACGTGCAAAACCTCAAGCCGACGCCCGCCGATATCGACGACATCGCCTTCTGCAATCGTTTCGGTAATAGAGAACGGGCGCGTTTGATGATTCGCCTCAGTTACGCCGACAGGCAAGCTTTTGCACAGGGCTGCCGGCGAGGCCTCCATTCGAACTTCGTCGCTCTGGATGCCGCCAGTGCGCGCCAAAGTAAATTCGGTAGCGATCGAGAGCACATCATCGAACTGGTAATTACCGCCAATGTGATCGAAGTGACTGTGGGAGTTAAGCACACGAACTGGCTCGTCGGTGAGTTGCTCGACAACAGCTTTGATATCGCCGATGCCGTTGCCTGTATCGAAAAGCAAGGCCGACTCCGTGCCGACAATCAGGTAGGAAATAACTTCCTGCCACTGGAACGGTTCGTAGATGGCGAAAATTCCGGGCTCGACTTCATAGACCTCGAACCAGTCATCACTCGCTTTGTGTTTTCGAAAATCGGCGTAGGCTGCGCGCGGAAGGCGATCGCAGAAACTGTCGAGGTCTGCCGCACTGGCATAAGTCTTTTGCGGCTGCGATGTTTTGTCCGCCGAGTCCGTGCAGCCTGCCAGCATGGCGACACACAGTGCAACTGACAACAGCATTCTTATGATGAAATCGGTAGCCGATCCACACTCCAACCGTGGGCAGGGCATTGGAATTAACCTGCCCCCCGCGTACGCGTCTTTCCTGGCTTCGCATTTTTTTCGATAAACTCGATAATCATGCCGGCAACATCTCTCTCGGTCGCTTTCTCAATACCTTCAAGGCCCGGACTGGAATTGACTTCCATTACGACAGGGCCGTGATTCGAGCGCAGCAAATCGACGCCGGCAACATTCAGCCCCATCAGTTTTGCCGATCGCACTGCTGTCGATCGTTCTTCCGGAGTAATTTTGATCAAAGTAGCGTTGCCGCCGCGATGCAAATTGGATCGAAACTCGCCCTCTTTACCCTGCCGTTTCATCGCAGCGACGACTTTGTCGCCGACAACCAGACAGCGGATGGCAGCGCCACCGGCTTCCTTGATAAATTCCTGAACCATAAAGTTCGCTTTTAGGCCGCTAAACGCCTCGATGACGCTTTCTGCTGCTTTTTTGGTCTCGGCCAGGACAACTCCGACACCTTGTGTGCCTTCGAGCAATTTGATTACGACAGGTGCTCCGCCGACAAATTTCAACAGGTCCTCTGTGTCGTCCGGTGAATTCGCGAATCCGGTCACAGGGAGGCCAATACCTTTGCGCGCCAGCAGTTGCGTCGCGCGCAATTTATCGCGCGAGCGTGTAATGGCAACAGACTCGTTGACCGAATACACACCCATCATTTCGAACTGGCGGACGACCGCAGCACCATAGAATGAAACTGATGCGCCGATGCGCGGAATAATGGCGTCAATATCCTCTATCGCTTCGCCGTTATAGTGAATGCTTGGATTGTGACTGGTGATGTTCATATAACAGCGCTTGTGGTTGATCACGAGCATCTGGTGCCCGCGCTCCTTACCCGCTTCAACCAGGCGGCGCGTCGAGTAGAGATTTTTATTCGTTGATAGTATGCCGATCTTCATATTTTTCTCGATGGGCGAAATTAGTAAGTATAACAGTTAGTTGAATTGCCCATTCGGCTCAATCGATGTAACAAAGTCTTCAACCCGACTCTCAGCCGCCGCAGTACTCCTGAATGCCGCCACATTAAATAACGCATCGCCTTCGTGAGCGAGCGGCAAATTGCTGCGACCAATAATAATTCCATCGAATGGGGCCAGCACCTCATCCACGTTGTCACCCAGGGGATCGCCGACTGTTGCCAGCGTTTCGTCACTACTCACGGTCGCCCCAAGCTTTACGATACGGCTAACGATGCCGCTACTGGGTGCCCGAACCCAACTGGTCGAACGCGCCTCAACAGGCGTTGCCTGCGTGCTAACTTTTCTGTCCGGCAACATACCGATCTCGCGCATGACATTCAAAATACCCCGTAAGCCACCCCGAATGCAGACTTCATCAAATCGCAAGGCCTCGCCCGCTTCGTAGATGAGCACCGGCATGTCAAGATCCGCCGCGCAGGCGCGCAAGGATCCGTCGCGAAGATCCGAATTCAGGATAACCGGCACCCCAAACGCCTTGGCCAGCTTAAGTGTGGTCGGGTCATCAAGATTGGCGCGGATCTGCGGCAGGTTGCTACGATTGATCGCTCCGGTATGCAGGTCGATTCCGAAATCGGATTTCTTAACGATTTCCGTGAGGAAGGTATTAGCCAGCCGCGCTGCGATTGATCCTCTCGGACTCCCGGGAAAACACCGATTCAGATCGCGCCGGTCTGGCAAGTACCGGGACTGGTTAAGAAAGCCGTGGACGTTTACGACCGGAACCGCGATCAGGGTGCCGCGAAGCGAGAGCAGTCCTTTGCGCTTGAGCAGTCGTCGAATAATCTCAACACCGTTTAGCTCATCACCGTGAACTGCCGCGGAAACGAAGAGTACGGGTCCGTGTTTACGCCCGCATACGACTTTTACCGGCATGCTGAGTGCCGTGCCGGTATAAAGGTCCGCAATAGGGAGATTCACGGTTACTCGCTTGCCGGGCCCGATCAGCGTCTCGCCGATCGTAATTGAATTATTCGATGTCATGGTTATAGCGTGTCTCTTAAAATTATCGCGATTTCTTTTTGCGCCGCTTCTTGCCGACAACGTAGGATCGAGACGGGTCAACCTGAGCTCGACCTTTAATGGCTGTGCGGCCCAATAGCATGCGAAAGCGCATGTCATCACGCGCAGTCAGCGTGATTTCGATCGGCCACGTGTGCGGGCCGATGCAAAGATCGGTACGAATGACCCAGCGTTGCTCTCTGTGTCCGCCGGAGTCGGTGACCGTTCGTTCATCGACGACGTCGGCGACACAAACTATCACCGTGTCGTTGTCGTTTTGCCGGGGATGCATCTTGAATTCCACACGCGAACGACCTCCCGCCGAGAAAGATCGGACCTCAAAGGCATGCAACGCCGAGGTTCTGGCGCCGGTATCCACTTTTGCTTTGATGGCGGAAATTCCGAACTCGGGCAATCCCACCCACTCGCGCCAACCGAACGTCAACAGCTGATTGGCCGGCATCGCCGATTCCTTTTTTGATCGCGGATCCGCTCGGATAGTTATTGTAGTCCACCCTCAAGCGCTGCAGCGTCGGCCGATGAAATTCCCAGCGAGTCTCGCAAATGATTGAGGAGTGCACGCTCCTTTTCGGAGATGCCGCCCTGCTGCGCCTCAGTAATGGCCGCCTCGTAACCTGCGGATCCGACCCGGTAGAGAACGACAGCCAAAGACCAGCACATCGCGCAGGCGACAAGTGCCAGAAGTCCGGTGGAATCCATTTGAAACATTGGCGGATTCTAGCAGTCCGGGCGTACCATGCGAATAAGAACTTCGGGACCCTCACTATGAAGACAGTATTCGACGCCTCAAGCAACATCGAAGCTCACCTCGTCATGCATCAATTACAACAAGCCGGAATTGAAGCATCGATTCAGGGTGAGTACCTGCAGGGAGGTATCGGCGAATTACCGGCCATCGGAAATGTCCGAGTCATGGTACCCGTTAAGGACGAAGAAATTGCTCTGCAGGTTATTGCGGACTGGGAAGCCGCCTGATCGGGAAGCAGCAGCCGCTCTGGCCGGCAACTCCCCGCCAGGCAATTATGCTAATTCACTGACGATCGCCAAGTAAACGATCGTCTATCAGACGACGGCCCATCGAACGATGGTCGACAGCCTTGATTGATCGCAACGACAATCCGAGACGCAGTTTCAAATCGTCGTCCCGAAATCGAACCTCGTCGCTGCTGAACGGGTTGAACATTTCCCGCATCACGGCCTGAGACACGACGACCCAGCTCTGCTGCACCAAACTAGTGTTGATGCCATAGGCCGAGTTAGACAGCGGCGCGGACTGGTTGGGGTAGCACTGCGACAGAAAGCCGCTCAGGCAATAATCGCCCCGATCGGGAGGTCCGTCATAATTGTCGCGATTCCAGTTCACTTCCAGTCCGGCACTCATCATTGCTGATGTAAATGCCTGCGATACAGTCTTCGCTGCGTGCGAGCACACTGAGATATCGCCCTGCCCGAAATCGATAAGCCACGGGCCTGAATTCCCCGGACCATAGATTGCAGCGGCAGAAACTTCTGAGTAAATGACCCGTGCTAATTTTCCGCAACCGTCGATTGCGACCGGCACCACCTCGGCACGCGCATGACTCAATGGTAGTCCAGCGACTAATGAAATCAGCAGTACGGCAAATGTCGTTTTCGCCATCGTTCTTCTCCTTCATTTGAATGGATCATGAGGATCGAACGAACGACGAGACTTGGCGAGCACCAAATCTCGTCGATTTATCGAGAAGCTGCTAGACGTAGTGCATTACCGCAACAATCAGTGCCCAGACTGACATGACTGCGCCAGGCAGAAATGACAAGGAAAAACCGAGCGTTCGAGACGACGGGTCTTTCACGTAGGCTGCGCTATAGATGAATCGACCGATGAGATAAACAACGCCCATTCCCGCGCCCCACAACGGATTCACATAGTACGCGTAAATCCACAGCGCCGGAATGAAAACGACGAGTTGCTCCAATGTATTCTGGTGCACGCGATTGACGCATTCGAAATGTGCGTCGCCCGTCGTCGCAGGCGCCTTGATCCCTGCTTTTTGGCGAGCCCCGCCAACCTGTATACCAAAGAACATGTACTGCGCCAAAGCCAGGATCGTGACAATGGCTGCTGCTTCCATTCCTTCCATGATTATTCGCCCCGTATGTTGTTTTTGTGATTTTGTGTGACTTTTGTTAGCCGACCGTTAAGATGGCACCCACGATGGCTGGCAACATTATCACTAAGTTTCGCACATTTCTGCTCGGCCCGGTGCTGGGCCTTGAGCGACATGAGTATGTGGCCGTTGCATGGTCATTCGCCTACTTCTTTTGTGTCCTGTCTTCTTATTATATTCTGCGCCCTATCCGCGAAGGCATGGCCGTCGGCAGTGGTTCCGACACCGTTCCCTATCTGTTTATGGGAACGTTTGCGGTGATGATGCTCGCGACGCCGATATTTGGTTGGGTCGCATCCCGCTACGCAAGGCGCACGTTCTTACCCTGGGTATACCTTTTCTTCATATCGAACATTTTGATTTTCTGGCTGCTTTTCTCCCAGACGACTGACGACAGCGCTGATCGCGTCTGGCTTGGCCGTACGTTTTTTGTCTGGCTCAGTGTATTCAATCTGTACGTCGTTTCCGTTTTCTGGAGCTTCATGGCGGA
>JALHUQ010000131.1 GCA_022866645.1 Woeseiaceae bacterium
ACATTTCGCTGCGCCCGGTGATCGTTCCCGCGATCGTGACGGGGGTAGCCGAACTGCCATCCAGCCAGGAAATATTGGCGTCGGCGAAGGCCGTTCCGTCTCCGACCAGGTTGTCGCCGACAATGCTGAAGTTGCCGGACATCTGCACGGCGGAGTCAACCGATATGAAGCGGAATCGTCCGTTCTCATCGACCATCGCAAGGTACTCCTCCGTCACGACATTGAGATTGTCGGTGACCGTTCCGAACCAATGGCCGCCGGGCAGCGCGTCAGCAGCAGGCGGCGGCACTATGGTATCTGGATTGGGTGTCGACGAGCCGCCGGAACCCCCGCCGCATCCGGTCAGGACCAATGCCAGGCAGACTGCCAGAATGTTTTTGTTAACGTTCATGCTAGTTACTCCTCAGGTGGATGTAGCGGCGGGTCGTTCCGGACCCAGGTACCGGTAGTTGCACGATGCCGGTTCATACTGATTGACGCCTGATCAAAAAATGCTTTTTGGCAGATGATTGGCTGATGATCCGAAAAGCGGTTACGCCATTACCGCCTGGCTGTTGATGCAGGTTTTAAAGAACGAAGCCTGGGGAGTAGCGGATCGCTCCCGGCGCCCCCGCTATTCCATGCTATGCTCAGTGCATGAAAACGTGCCGATTAGTGAGAGCCCTGCTGGCCTTCCTGGTCCTAACTTCTGCACCATTTGCAGTGGCCGATGGCACCGCCGTCGTCCTCGATCTGGACGGCGCCATCGGTGTCGCGACTGCCGAGTTCATCATCAGCGGTATCGAGGAAGCTGAAGAGCGCGAAGCGACCCTCGTGATCATTCGCATGGATACGCCGGGAGGTCTCGTCAATTCGATGCGAGACATCATTTCGGCGATCCTGGGTTCGGATGTGCCGGTGGTGACGTACGTGTCGCCGGCCGGGGCGAGGGCCGACAGCGCCGGGACTTACATACTTCTCGCCAGCCATATCGCGGCCATGGCGCCCACGACGCACCTTGGTGCCGCGACGCCAGTGTCACTCGGTGGTGGTGATGTCGGCGACGATGGCAAATCGGGTTCCGACAAGGATGCCGATTCCGACTCCGATTTGGCGTCGGACGAGGATAAAAAAGCACCCCCGTCCGGGTCGGCGATGGAACGGAAAGTCATGAACGACGCGATCTCCTATATCCGAGGACTTGCAGAGGCGCATGGCCGAAATGCCGACTGGGCCGAAAAAGCCGTCACCGAGGCAGCGACATTGACCGCGAGTGAGGCATTGGAAATGAACGTCATCGATGTGATCGCCGTCGATCAGGCCGAGCTATTGCAGAAACTCAACGGCCGCGAACTCAAGGTCAATAATCGAAGCGTTACGCTGGACACCGAAGCGCTCCTGATTGAAAAAAAAGAGCCAGGCTGGCGCATCAAATTCCTGAGCACGATTGCCAATCCTGAAATCCTGTTGATTCTGATCATGGTCGGCGTTTACGGCTTGTGGTTTGAAGGGTCCAGTCCCGGAGCGGTGCTACCGGGTGTCGTCGGTGTCATTTGTCTGTTGCTGGCAGCGTATGCGCTGCAGGTATTGCCAATAAATTTCGCCGGGCTGGCCCTCATGATTGTCGGCATCGTCTTGATCGTGGCCGAAGCATTCGTTCCGAGTTTCGGCGCGCTGGGTGTCGGCGGAATCGCCGCATTTATCTTCGGTTCAATCATGATGTTCGATAGCGGTATACCCGGATTCGGCATTTCGATCGCGTTTGTCGTTGGTTTCGCGGTAGTCGCCGGCCTCTTGTTGTTGTGGATGATTTCCTACCTCGTCAAGTTGCGTCGTCGCGGCGCAGTTACGGGGAAAGAATCAATACTGGCGAGTACGGCGGTCGCGATGGAGTCATTCGCTGGCGCAGGCAGGGTGTGGCTGGAAGGTGCACCCTGGGCAGCGGTCAGCAAAGTACCGATCGAAAAAGACCAGCGAGTCACCGTTACAGCGATTGACGGGCTGACACTGGAGGTCGAACCAGCGAGCGATTCTGGTGCCGCCGAAACCGAACACAAAACCTAGAGACTACAGCAAGGAACTCCAATGTTATTAATACCATACGGAATTGCTTTGGCGCTGATCATTGTCGTCGTATACAACACGATCAAGATTCTTAAGGAGTATGAGCGCGGCGTCATTCTTTTCCTCGGCCGCTTTCAGAGCGTGAAGGGCCCCGGCCTGATCATCTTGATCCCGGGCTTGCAGAAAATGACCAAAGTGGATCTGCGTGTCGTTGTTCTGGACGTGCCGACGCAGGACGTCATCTCCCGTGACAACGTTTCAGTAAAGGTCAATGCGGTCATCTATTTCCGCATTGTCGACCCTGAAAAAGCGATCCTTCGCGTCGCCAATGTATTTGAAGCGACCAGCCAGTTATCACAAACGACGTTGCGATCGGTTCTCGGTCAGCACGAACTTGACGACATGCTGGCCGAGCGCGACAAGCTCAACGTCGATATCCAAAGAATACTCGATCACCGCAGCGACGCCTGGGGAATCAAGGTCGAGAACGTCGAAATCAAACATGTCGATCTCGACGAAAGCATGATCCGCGCAATCGCCCAACAGGCCGAAGCCGAACGGGCAAGGCGCGCGAAGGTCATCAACGCGGAGGGTGAAAAACAGGCCGCCGCCATGTTGGCCGAAGCCGCACGCATACTGGCTGGTGAGAAGCAGGCATTGCAGCTTCGCTATCTGCAAACGCTGAAGGAAATCGCCGGAGAGAGAACCAATACGATCGTATTCCCACTGCCGCTCGATTTGATTGAGCCGCTAATGGCGCTGGGGAAAGCACTCAAAAAAGACCTTTAAGTACACGAGCGCCTCGCAAGCCCATCAGCACGGTTGCCGGACACGTGACGGTCGGATCAACAATTGAAGGAGTACTCACATGAAGTCGTTCGTCTGGATTCTAGCGGCATTGCTGGCCATTGCTGTGGTTGGCTTATACGGTCTGGTAGCTACGCCCTACGGCGCCGGCGGTACTCGTAGCATCACAGTCATCGGTTCCGGCGAGGCAGCCGGGCCGCCAGACCAGGCGAGCATCAACGCAGGCGTGCAAACCCTCGCGCCGACAGTTAGCGAGTCCGCTGAGGAAAACCAGGCGATCATCGAACGCATGATGCAGGCACTTAAGGTAGAGGGCGTCGAAGATACCGACGTTCAAACGGCCGATTACAGCGTCTGGCCGGAACAGCAACGCGATCCTCGCGGCGATGCCGAACCCGGAACGACCGCCTACCGGGTCAACAACTCGGTCCGGATTGCTGTGAAGGACATCGGGCGGCTGGGGAAGATTATCGCGGCTGTTACAGACGCGGGTGCCAATGCGATCCACGGCATCTCATTTGGCGTAGAGGACACCGCCGCACTGGAGGCGCGCGCCCGGGAAGCCGCGATGGCGGATGCCCGCACCCGGGCAGAAGCCCTCGCCCGGCTGGCGGGTGTGGAACTCGGCAAGGTGCTCGAGATCTCGGTGTCGTCCGGTGGCGGCTTTCCTGTGCCGAAGGCGAGCGGGTCCAGGGAAATGGCGATGTCTGTTGCGGCGCCGGGTATTTCGAGCGGTCAGTTAAGCGTGGCTGTGCAGGTGCAGTTGACTTACGAAATACGGTAGCAGCCTAAACGAGGCAGGACTTCTGGTGACAACGCGTTGCGTTTGCCATCGTCGATCCGAATGGTGGCAACCTGGTCTTGCAAACTGTACTGGACGGCTTCGATCGTCATAAGTCTCGGCCTCTTAAGTCTCTCGGCAATGCTTTCCCTGTTGTGTGCCTCTTCGCGAACCAGCTTGCTACAACGTGCACCAGTGAACGATGCACATCGAGCACCCGCGCCGGACGAAGCTCTGAGTCTTCTCAATTGTTAGCCGAAGTAGTGGTTCTATCGTGTTGCCAGCCCTCACTGGTAATTTGCGAAAGCCGCGACAAGGTCCGCGCCATGCGCTTTCTTCAGCGCCGCGCACAGTTGAATGCTTTCGACAGTCTGCGCCAGATCGCGTTCGTATCCCGGCAAGTCGTCGGCATGCGCGATAATAAATTGCTGCCAGTCGTCAGCGCCGTTATCCGAACAAAACGCCCCGCCCAGTCCCGGCAACACGTTCGAGCGGAATGTTTCCGGAATCATCGCAATGAGGGCATCGTCGTTGTCACGCAGCCACGCATACGTCAGCTCGGTGGTCGCGACACGGGCCATCTGCCGCGCGACGACGCCGAACCCTTCGGTGCCCTTGAAATCGCCGGCGAGGACCGCTTCCTGCAATTTTTTCACGACGAGCGGATCCTCGGCACGTGCGAGTGCCCCGATCGCCGCGTTGCGAAATGCAGGATCGTCGGATGAAACGGCTTGTGCGAGCAGCAGATCAAAAAACCGTTCGCCGATATCTTGCACACCAACACTGAAGATAGTCTCGAACTCGCTCGCGGCTGCCGCGCTCAGGTCGGGTTCACCATCGAGACCAATGACTTTTGCAGCTTGCTTCGCAAGCGGTTCGCGCATCGCCTGGTCCTTCGCAACGACAATAAGGAAGCGCTGCAATCGCTGGCGGAGCAATTGCGAGCCAGCATCATCAGATCCTCTGAGCTTGGCGAACCGCGGCGCGGCGATTTTGCGTAGCGCCGCTTCTGCTACCGGCAATTCGCTGACATCAATAATGTCGATGATCGATTCGAGGTGCGCGGCGACCGCATCCGCGACATCCCAGGCCTTGTGACCAGCCAACGTCGCCATGCCGGAGAGGTAGGATGTAGCCGAAACCTTGCCGGCTCGAAACGCGGCGTCGAGACTGTCTGCCAGAACCAGCGCCTCAGCCGGGTTCAATTCCGGCGCGGCCGCTATGAGACTGCTCCAGCCGGCATCATCCAGCGAGAAACGATAGTAGCCCGCTCCATCTGCATTGGGATGTACCGTTGTAGGGCATGTACCCGGTTCAAGGTCAAATGATTGCTCCGTTTCACTTAACAGCGTGCACGAAGTCTTGCGTGTTCCGTCGGCATCGTAGCCGACGCACATTGGTATTTGCCACTTGCCGTCGTTCGGTTTGATCGCAGAGCCAAGCGGCGCGTATCGCGTTTGCTGCACATTGATTCGCGGCTTGCCAGGCTCCTCGCAGTCGAGACGTACCGACAGCAAAGGCACACCGGGCTGCTCGATGAAGGTCTTGAATGCGCCCTCAACTTCGGTGCGATCGGAGCCTTCTGCAATTGACGCGATAAAATCCTCTGCAGTAGCCGTTCCGTCCGCATGCCGTTGCATGTGCACGCGCATACCGGCCTGAAACATATCTTCGCCCACGTACCGCTCCAGCATCGCCAGCACGCCAGCGCCTTTCTGATAGGTGATGCCGTCGAACGCGCTGGTAATTTTCTCGTTGCTATCAATCGGTTCGCGAATTTCTCTGGCCGCAGCGAGCGAGTCGTTTGCCATGGCGCCCAGTGCGCCGCTAAGCAATCCGCGATTGAACTCACCCTCCGGCCAGTACCTGTCTGCCACTTTGTACATCATCCAGGATGCGAACGACTCGTTCAGCCAGATGTCGTTCCACCATTTCGGCGTGACCAGATCACCGAACCACATGTGGGCCATTTCATGGGCATGCACAGCGGTATAGGTTCGGCGCTGGTTGAGCGGCGAATCCTCGTCCATGAGCAGCAGGTATTCGTCGTAGGTGATCGCGCCTGCATTTTCCATTGCGCCGCCGAAG
>JALHUQ010000132.1 GCA_022866645.1 Woeseiaceae bacterium
AGCGGCGCATCCGGATCGTGGCAGAACAGAGCGAAGGATCGCGTCCCGTCTGGAACCTTCGACCAGGACAATGGCGGGGAAATATCGTCTCCCTCCCCGGTGTATTTCTTTGGAATGTTTCCCCGGCCCTGAAAGGCCGAGCTAATGAGCGTTAGTTTTGATGGTGCGAATCCCATGTTGCTAACTCCTATGGGTCATGAGCCTGTTTCTCTTGCGCGATGCCAAGTCTATAGGAATCAATGATGCCTATGAGCCAGCAGGCAAGCAGGACAAGCAGAGAAATATTTTCCATCAGGCTGCCCGCGCTAACGCCGGGATCAGAAACGGCCTCCGCAATCGCGCCTGTATCAAAGGGAATATCACC
The DNA here is from genome assembly GCA_022866645.1 of Woeseiaceae bacterium. Taxonomy (GTDB): domain Bacteria; phylum Pseudomonadota; class Gammaproteobacteria; order Steroidobacterales; family Woeseiaceae; genus UBA1847. The sequence goes on from JALHUQ010000132.1 coordinate 365, forward strand.
ACTATTGATACGATCAACAATGGCCAGGGCGCGCTGATAAGCGACATTGACGATTGCCCACAACGCTATCAGTGACGAGACCATCAGCACTGACCCACGCAGATGCTGTTTCAACATCAGGTGTCCGATGCCAGGAAAAATCAGGCCGGACAGCAGGGCGGCTTTTGTTGATTTCTTCATATGTACTCTATAGTTACGCGAAATAGCGCGGTTCGACCCCTTTATTGCTGCGTCCGCGCGCCTAGGCTCCTACGTATTTTGCAAAAACGCCGCGTGCCACTTGCGGTTCGTCCGTCCCTTTTACGATTGCACGCCCGTCCGTGAATAGCATGATTTCGTAATCCTTGTCACCGTCGCGAATTTGTACCCGCAACATGAATTCGTTGACGCTCACCTGGCCGTGTCCGCGCAGCCGTGCCGCGATGGCGTCGAGATCAAAGTCTTTGGCATGTTGTCGCTGTCGCAGCTGCACGGCATTCCGTCCGCACAAAGACGCAGCACTGGAACCGACTTTGCCGTCCAGGTATTCGAATCGCCGTTGTTTGCAACAGGGACAATTTCCTTTTTCACGCGCGCTGGTCACTTTGAGCTGCATGATTTCGTTAGCCCACAAGTCGAGATTAAGCAGAGTTCGGCTGACGCAATCGAAATTGCCGGTCAAAATTTTCAATGTTTCTGCCACCTGGTAATTGGCGACGATGGCCACGGCAGAACTGAGCACGCCAACCGTATCGCAGGTGGGGCTGGTACCCGGCGGTGGTGGCTCCTCAAACAGACACCGTAAACAGGGAGTTGCGAGATTGCCGCTTTCGGCCGTTTCCCATGCGGCGCTGCCGGCCGTGTGTGGCATTACCGTAAACGCCATACCGGTAGTGCCAACCGCGGCGCCGTATACGTAGGGCACTCCTTTTTTTACGGCGAGGTCGTTTGCGAGGTAACGCGTCTCAAAATTGTCGAGACCGTCCACAAAGATGTCCGCAGTTTTCGCGTAGCGCTCGATATTCGTGTGGTTGATGTCGTCGACAATTGCGGTGACCCTGACCTCTGAATTGATCTTCGCCAGCTTGCGCTTCGCCGCCTCAGCCTTTGGAATCGAATCGACGACGTCCTGCTCGTCGAACAGTACCTGGCGCTGCAAGTTCGAGAGTTCGACGAAGTCCCGGTCGACGATGATCAGGTGGCCGACGCCGGCGCGTGCCAGCATGTCGGCGGCAACACTACCGAGTGCGCCGCAGCCCAGAAGCAACACAGTCGAATCGAGCAATTTTCGTTGCCCCGATTCACCGAAACCCGGTAGCAGGGTCTGGCGGTGATAGCGGGCGAAGTCGTGGCTTGTCATTGGGACATTATCGCCTGATATGAAACCTCATTACTCCCCCATCACTTCCCGCAGAGGCATGCCGATAGAGGCTGATGGTGGTTTCATCCCGAGATAGGCCGCAAGTGTAGGTGCGATGTCATAGGGCGTGACCGGACGACTCACCGTCATAGCCGGCAGGCCAGCGCCGGCAAAGATTACCGGCACGAAGGTGTCATAGCGCCAGGGTGAACCATGGGTCGAGGCAACGGTTAAACCGTCGAAGTCATTAATGAAGACATTGGGCTCGAACGCCAGGTAGATGTCGCCGGAGCGCTTCGGGTTAAAGTTGTGCAGGATAGAGCGCGTCATCAATGTGTTGGGCAGATTGTTGGTGCGCAGTGCCGTGCTGGATACCGCGTAGGCCACGCCGTTGAACTTCAGAAGTTCCTCGGCGACGGCTTGCTCCACCGCTGCCTGATCCAGCCCCTTCTCCCGGATCAGGTCATTGTTGAGATAGAGGTAGGGCTGGAAGTAGGCTTTGATCAGTTCATCGCCAATACCGAACTGCTTCTTCAGGGCGGTGATGGCTGGCGTTTTGTCCAGGGCCCTGGTATCGAAGTAATGAGCGTTGTTAATGCCGAGCTCGTGCAGATGCCCCGGCACTTCCGGCTGACCGTGATCAGCAGACAAAACGATCAGGGTGTTTTCCAGTCCAACTTCTTTGTCGATGAAGGCGAACAGATCAGCAAGCGTCCGGTCCAGACGGGCGATGTTGTCTTCAGTCTCCAGGCTGGAGGCGCCGAACAGGTGACCCACGTAATCGGTGGAAGAAAAGCTGATGGCGAGATAGTCCGGTACGTCGTCCTGGCCAAGCTGCTCGTTAACCAGCAAGGTTTTGGCGAAATCCAGCGTCAATTCGTCGCCGGCAGGGCTCAGGGTGAGCTTTGTGGTGAAGTACTTGTCATCCGCTTTGCCATAAGGGTGAGGAAAGGTTCGCCCGAAACCAGGAAAGTCGGTTTCATACTCGCGATCATCCGCATTGCCGAACAGATACGTTGACTGCGGATGCGTCAGGGTCCAGGACTTGTCCCCATAGGCTGCAGCGGGCTTGCGCGCGTTCCAATCATTGACCCAGCCAGGATACTGTTGGTAGTAATAATTGCTGGTGACGAACTCGCCGCTGGCCTTGGAAAACCAGAAAGCCTTGCCAGCATGTCCGGCCATCGAGACCGCGCCACGGTCCTTCACCGACACGGCAAAAAGTTTTGAACTGCCACCAAAATGGACCGCCATTTCGTCGCTAAATGTGGAACTCAGGATATTGTTCGGCGAACGACCCTCCACCTTGGCCATTCTTTGGGTAGGGTCAATTTCGGTCTTGCTATTCACGTCGGCGCCAACGGTGAGCAGTTGGTAGTCGGGATCCTCGATGTTGTAGACAAGGCGGTCCAATTCACGATCGAACCAGACGTTGGCAACCATTCCGTGGGCTGCAGGTACAGTGCCGGTGGCCAGCGACGTGTGACCCACGATGGTCTCGGTATTCGAGTGCTGATAATGGGCATCGGTGTAGCGAATTCCCTGCCCCATCAGATAACGAAAACCACCGTCACCGAGCACATTGGAGTAGCGACTCGGCAGGTCGCCGCGCAGGGCATCGACAGTAATCTGCAGGACCAGCTTCGGCTGTTCACCGGCCCCGGCTGAATTGCTCAGCATCAGTAGCAAGGCAGCAAAGGGAAAAACAATCCTTGTGCACAGAGTCGTTGTGGCGGTCACGCATGTCCTCCTGTCGTTAATGACAAATTGGTTACACCTCGCGCACCTTAAGGTGATGATGCAGGGACCGCAACAACGGGTAAGAAGCAGCCGCTCAGTATATGGGTGCTCGAGCTTTCGTTTCCGACCAAATGCGGAAATTGTTAGACCCACTCCAACAATACCCGTATCATTCGGCGCCAACCCAAGCACAACGATGCCTGACGTCCTTACGACAGGCTGTTCAAGAATAGCGTCCAGCGTCCGTTGGACCGCATGTCTGAATTATTAGCCCGGAGAAGTTAGATGTTTTCCAACTGCAAAAATAAAATACTCAAATTGCTTGCTACAACATTGTTGCTGGCGGCTTATGCGGGTGGCGCGAGCGCAGCCGACACGAAGCCCAACATTGTGGTGATTTGGGGCGACGATGTGGGTTGGTTCAATATCAGCGCCTACAACAACGGCATGATGGGTTACAAAACGCCCAACATCGACAGGCTCGCCGCTGAAGGCGCAATGTTTACCGACTGGTATGGCGAGCAAAGCTGCACCGCCGGCCGCTCAGCTTTTATCACCGGGCAAAGCGGCTTTCGTACCGGCAACCTGAAGGTCGGTTTGCCCGGCGCTAAGGAAGGGCTGCAAGCACGCGACGTCACACTCGCCGAATTGCTCAAGGCACAGGGCTACGCGACCGCGCAGTTTGGCAAGAACCACCTTGGTGATGCTGACGAAACATTGCCGACAGCACACGGCTTTGATGAGTTCTTCGGCTCGCTATATCACCTGAACGCGGAACAAGAGCCGGAAAACGAGGATTACTTCAAAGATCCGGCCTTGCAGAAAAAATACGGCACACGGGGTGTGATCCACACTTGGGCGAACCCGGACGGCACGCAGAAAATCGAAAGCACCGGTCCGCTCACCATTGAGCGCATGAAAACGATCGATGATGAAATTACGGCGGCGTCACTCGAGTACCTCGAAAAGCGCAAGGCAGACGGCCAACCATTCTTCATGTGGTGGAATTCCACCCGCATGCACATCTTCACCCACCTGAAAGATGAGAGTAAGGGTGTCACGGGACTGGGTGTGTACGCCGATGGCATGGTTGAGCACGACAACCACGTTGGCCAGTTACTCGACAAGCTGACGGAACTTGGTCTCGATGAAAATACGATCGTCATGTACTCCACCGACAACGGCGCCGAGAAATTCACGTGGCCTGACGGTGGCACTTCGCCGTTCCGCGGCGAGAAAAACGAGAACTGGGAAGGTGGCTACCGTGTGCCCACCGTCATTCGCTGGCCCGGCGTCATCGAGCCCGGCACGGTCAACAATGGAATCTTTTCGCACATGGACATGCTTCCCACCCTTATGGCGGCGGTCGGCGTGCCAGATGTCAAGGAGCAACTCCTGAAGGGCATGAAGGTTGGCAAGAAGAAGTTCAAGGTACACCTTGATGGCTATAACATCACAGATGTCCTTGCCGGCGAAGGTCCAAATCCGCGACATGAATTCTTCTACTTTAATGATGACGGCTCGCTGGTCGCGCTGCGCTATGACCAATGGAAGATTGTTTTTGCTGAGCAACGTGCGCATGGCTTCAGTGTCTGGGAGGAACCATTTGTGACGTTGCGTTTACCAAAAATATTCAACTTGCGCACCGATCCGTTTGAGGAAGCGGACCATATCGCCAGCGGTTACGATAAATGGCGGTTAGATCGAGTGTTCCTGCTGGTGCCAGCACAGGAGTATGTCGGAAATTTCCTGGCGACATTCAAGGAATTCCCGCCAAGCCAGAAAGTGGGCAGCTTCAGTCTTGATCAGGTGATGGAGTTGCTTTCGTCTCCAGCGGCGGGCAGCAACTAGCTCCGCACACTAAATCGTTGCAACAACAGGGCCGCATCCGTTCCAATCGGGTGCGGCCTTTTTATTAGTTCTATTCAACGTTGCAGGATGATTGTCGCAACTTAGACATCGGCGATGCGTATCACAAGTGACGGCGCATCAAAGGACGGCCTCTTTGGCCGGATAGTCCGCATTCGTGATAGCGTTTTCTTCGCGCCGCATCGACCGAATGAGAATAGTGATACAGGGGAACGTTATGAGAAAACAGGTTGCCGAATTAATTTGCACCGTCTCAGGCTGTCGGCTACTTCTGGCAGTAGCCCTGCTTGCTGCAGGAATTGCAGCCTGTACGACCAGCGGCCGCGCGGATCTTGCCGGGATGTCTTTCGCATCCGGACCATTGGCCGGGAAGGTCGTCTGGCGCGATCTGATTACCGAAGATCTTGATAGCGCGAGACGGTTCTATGGTGGCCTGTTTGACTGGACGTTCGAGGATTCGCAAGGACCGGACGGCCAGGAATATGCTATTGCGCTTTCGGGCAATGTATATGTGGCTGGAATGGTTGCGATCGCCTCGCCAGCCGATGGGACAAGATACTCGCGATGGTTGCCCTATGTTTCAGTAACAGATGTGGACGATGCCGTGTCGGAAGCCGTTGCCGGCGGGGCCAGCGTGGCGGCATCCGCGCGCAACGTTAACATCGGCCGGATTGCCATCATTGTCGACCCGGAAGGCGCGGTCATTGGCTTGGCGAGAAGCAAATTTGGGGATCCGGATGACCGCACTACGGCGCCGGCGCCAGGTCGTCCTGTCTGGACGGAGCTGTTGTCAAACGACACTGTAGCCGCCGCAAAATTCTATCGGGCACTCGGCGACTATGACGTTAGTACCGTTGATCGCCGGGGCGGTGAGTATACATTGCTCACAAATAATGGAGAGAGCCGGGCCGGCATACTCAAAAACCCCGCGGACAACCTGGATCCGGTGTGGTTGACGTATTTTGGAGTTGATGATCCTGCAGCAGCTGCAAGTCGCGCGGAGTCGCTTGGCGGCTCCATTATTCTGCCGGCGTCACAGGAACTTCGTGAGGGCACCATGGCCGTTGTATCTGATCCATCGGGCGCAATATTGGTGTTGCAGAAATGGTCAATTTCAGGAGGAACAAGCTAATGCGCAGAGCAACCCGAATCATCGCTGTTATAACTCTGGTATTGACTAGTCTTTCATTGGCAGGATGTTCCGGTAATGTCGGAGTGGGCATGAGTATCGGCATCCCGGTCGGAAATCATGGCTACATGAGCGTTGGTGGAACCCGCTGGCGCTGACAAGATAACGAGCGCGCAACAGTTGTGGCAATTCGTTGCCACACCATTTTGCAGCTGCACCGCTTGGACAAGGACATTCGAAGTTGTACACGCCGCGATGCGCAAGAAGGCCGCGGCCACTAATTAACGTCGATACAGTGCTCCAACTGCAGTCAGATTAATAGTCCGTCATAGGATCAGGGTGCGACGTTGTACATATGCATTTGCCCGGCAGTGACAGTCATCGCCGCAGACATGGTCAGGAAGTCAAACATGCCATCGGGATCCGTCGGATAGTCGTCGTCGCCGTCTTCATCCCATTCGCCTGAACAGGTGAACG